>NZ_JAQVGQ010000023.1 GCF_028696615.1 Immundisolibacter sp.
ACCCGCCCCGATGGCGATGCCCAGATCCGCCTGCGCCAGCGCGGGCGCGTCGTTCACGCCATCGCCGGTCATGGCCACCACCTCGCCGTGCGCCTGTAGGCGCGTCACCAGCGCCATTTTCTGCGCCGGACTGACGCGGGCGAACACCGGCGCTGCCAGCACCGCCGCCTCACCGCCGTAGTCCTGCGGACGCTCCAGCGCCGCGCCGGGCAGCACCTGCGCTCGATCGCCGTCGATCAGGCCGAGCGTCTGTGCGACGTAACGGGCGGTGGCAAGCTGATCGCCGGTCACCATCACCACTCGGATGCCGGCGGCGCGGCAGTCGGCGATGGCCGCGGCCACATCCGCGCGCGGCGGGTCCATCAGCCCCACCAGACCCAACAGCACCAGCTCGGCATAGGGATCGTCTGGCAGGCGCTCGCAGCGGCGCCGCGCCAGCGCCAGCACCCGCAGGCCACGCGCGGCGAGCGCCTCGTTAGCCGCCAGCCACTGCCGGCGCAGCGCCTGGTCGAGCGGACGCTCGACGTCACCGTCGGCCACCGCCACGCAACAGGCCAGCACCGCCTCCGGCGCGCCCTTGACGGCGACCCGGTAATCCCCGGGCGCGCCGTGCACGGTGGCCATCAGCCGGCGCACCGGATCGAACGGCTCCTCGGCAACGCGCGCGCTGTCGCCGGCGGGCAGGTCGCGCGCCGCCTGCAGCAGCGCCACTTCGAGCGGATCACCCAGGCCCTGCTCGCCGTGCAACACGGCGTTGTTGCACAGCCGGCCTACCTCCAGCAGGCGCGCGCGGGCCGCCGCCAACTGCGCCGGTACGACGGCAGCCGGCACCTCGCGCGGCTCCCCCGCCGCCAGCACCAGGTGCGTGACGGTGAGGCGGTTCTCGGTGAGCGTGCCGGTCTTGTCGGTGCAGATGACCGTGGTGGCGCCGAGCGTCTCCACCGCTGCCAGGCGATTGATGAGCGCATTGCGCCGCGCCATCCGGTGCATGCCGCGCGCCAGCGACAGCGTGGCCACCACCGGTAGGCCCTCCGGCAACGCCGCCACGGCCAGCGCGATGCCGGTCATCAGCATCGGCAGCGGGGCGTGCTCACGGACCAGCCCCAGCAGCACGATCGCCGCCCCGATCGCCAGTGCCACAATGGCCAAGCGTTGCCCCAGCCGGTCGAGGCGCTTCTCCAGTGGCGTCGTCTGCGGCTTGGCCTCGCCAACCAGGCGGCTGATGGCGCCCAGTTCCGTGCCCATGCCGGTGGCGACCACCACCCCCAGGGCGGTGCCGGCACTGACGGCGGTACCGCGGTACAGCATGCAGGCGCGTTCGGCGAGCGGCGTGTCGGCCGGCAGCGGATCGGCGTGCTTGGCGACCGGCAACGATTCACCGGTGAGCGCCGACTCGTCGACCAGCACGCGGGCACCGTCGATCAGGCGCAGGTCCGCCGGCACCACGTCGCCGCCTTCCAGCAGCACCACGTCACCGACGACCAGCGCCTCGGCCGGCAGTTCCTGCAATCGGCCGTCACGACGCACCCGACAGGTGGTAACGCCGAGCCGGCGCAGCGCCTCCATGGAGCGCACGGCGCGCAGCTCGCTGAAAAAACCAATGGCAGTGTTGAGTCCGATCACCACCAGGATGGCGATGGCCTCGACGCGGTCGCCGGACAGAAAACCGATACCGGCGGCAACCGCCAGCAGGGCCACCAGCAGGCTGCGCAGCTGCGCCCACAGGATGGCGGCCAGGCTGCGTGGCTTCACGGTGAGCAGGCGGTTTGGGCCGTCGCGCCGCAGCCGCTGCGCCGCTTCGGTGTCGGCCAGACCCTGCGCCGGGTCGACGCCGAGCTGCCGGGCCACCTGTTGCGCGTCGAGCGTCCAGGGCGCGTTCATGCGTGCGCCACAGCGTCACGCCGCCGGCGCGAACTGCGGCACGCGGATGCCGCCGGCACGCTCTTCCCAGCACACGGCAAGACGCTGGCCGATACGCACATCGCGCCAGTCACAGCCGATGATGTTGGTCATCATCTGCGGCCCTTCGGCCAGGCGCACCGTGGCCAGCACGTAGGGCACCTGGTCGGCATAGCCGGGCAAGGGCGCGTAATGAACCACCGAGAAGGTGAACAGCTCGGCCTGCCCGCTCATCTCCTGCCAGGCGAGGTTTTGGCCGTAACAGGCGCGACACCAGGGCTGCGGATGCCACACGTAGGCGCCGCAGTCGGCGCAGCGCTGCATGATGAGACGCCCATCGCGCGCGGCGTCCCAGAACGGGCGGGTGAGGTCATCGATGTCGGGCAGCGGCTTGCTCACGGCGCATCCCCCAGCAGCAGTACGGCGTGTTCGCTCATCATGCCGCCGTAGCAATGCACGAGTGCGACCGGGGCTGCGACCTGCCGCGCGCCGGCGCGGCCCATCACCTGCAGTGCCGCCTCGGCCAGCACCGACAGACCCGAGGCGTCGCCGGTGTGGCCGAACGACAACAGGCCGCCGTTGCTGTTGACCGGCAGATCGCCGCCCGGCGCGCCGCGGCCGTCCAGAAAGAACCGCCCGCCCTGCCCCGCCGGCGTGAGGCCCATGTGCTCGACGCCGAGGATCGGGTTGTAGCTGAACGAGTCGTACAGCTGCGCGAGACGCACGTCCGCGGGCGCGAGATCCGCCATGGCATACGCCGCCCGCGCCGCCGCCTGCCCGCCGAGGTCGTCGAGCGAGCGCAGCTGGCTCACGTTGGCACGACGGTGCATCTCGCCGTAGCCGCGCAGCCAGGCGGGCTTGGGATTGAGCCGCCGCGCCAGGCGCTCGCTCGCCACCAGGTACGCGCCGCCGCCATCGCAGGGTACCGAGCAGTCCAGCAGATGAAACGGCGACGCAATAGGCCGGGAATCGAGCACAGCCTCAGCCGTCAGCGGCCCCCTGGACGCCATCAGCGCCTGCGGGTGTTGCCGCGCCCAGGCGCGCTGGCCGACCGCCACCGCCGCCATCGCGTCTCGGCCGATGCCGTACTCGTGCATGTGGCGCGTGGCCACCTGCGCGTAGATGGGCGGGATGTACGGCCCGTACAGGCTGTCGAAATCGGGGTGCGCGAAGATGCGCGTATTGCGCTCGGCGCCACCGCCGCCCACGTTCGGGAAGCGCCCGGCCGACACGCACAGCACGCCATCGGCCAGCCCGGCGCGGATGGCGAGCGCCGCGCGGATGGCCATCACCGCATGCGTGGCGCCGCCGACGTTGATGGTCTCGGCGAACGTGGCCTCCAGGCCGAGTTCCTCCACCAGGCGCTCGTGCACGAAGATGTTCTCGGCCACGCCGTCGGCCATACCGGCCGGCGCCACCAGTAAGCCCTGGATGTCGCCGGACCGGATCGGCCACTCGGCCAGAAGGGTGGCGATGGCGGCCTGATACAGGCTGTGCGTAGAGCGATCCGGATACCGGCCGGGCGCAAGCTGCGACACGGCGGCAATGGCGACGGCGGCGGACATGTGCGCTCCGAAAGGGCAAAAGAAAACCTGCCCGCCGCCTCACGGGGCGCGGCGGGCAGGTGCGCATCAATCCGCCGGCAACACCTTGATGTAGGGCCGAATCCAGTACTGCTTGAACACCCCTTCGGCATAGTAGGGGTCTTCCTTCAGCCACTGCTCGGCGGCGTCGGCGGAGTCGAACTCGGCCACGATCAGCCCGCCGGCGAAACCAGTCTTGGTCGGGTCCTCGCCCGGCACCTTAGGAAACGGCCCGGCCATCTTGACCTTGCCTTCGGTCACGAACGCGCGCAGCCGGTTCAGGTGCGCTTCGCGCACCCGCAACCGCCGCTCCAGGCTGTCCGGCACGTCCTCGATCCAGATTGCGTACAGCATGCAAACCGTCCTATTTCTTCGCCTTGGCGCTGGCTTTCCGGGCCGGCTTGGCGGCCTTTGCCGACTTGTCCTTGGCTGTCATCGGCGCGCCGGCCAGCGGGTCGGCAAAATCCGTATTGAAGCCCAGTTTGCGCATGCCCACCAGCGAGCATTCGATGTCCAGGTCCACCGGCCCGCCGCTGGTGCCGACGCCACCGATGATGTCGCCCGCCTCGTCGCGAATCGGGAAACCGCCCGCCACGATGCAAAAGCGCTCGTCGGTGAACTGCAGGCCGTGGCCGAACTTGTCGGTGGTGATCATGATGTCGCGCACCTGCGCGGTGCTGCGATGCAGCGCCACCGCGGTCCAGGCTTTTTTGATGGCGATATCGGGGTTGGCGATGCGGCCCTTCTCCGGGCGCAGCACACCGCGCAGATTGCCGCCCATATCCACCACCGCCACGGTGGACGGAAAGCCCTTGGAGCGCGCCAAAGCGACGCCCTCGGTGAGGATGGTCTGTACTTCTTCCAGGGTCAGTTCGCGCACGACGAGCTCCTCGGTTGGTTATTGGAAAGCACGAAACGTGATCGGCATGCCGATGCAGCCGCGCCAGGGACGAGGGCTTACGCCCTCGATCCAGGCCGGGGCATCCTGCCCCGGACGGGATGCGCTGAATAAATCAGCGCATCCCTAAGGAAATGCTGAAAAATTCCCTCCCTGGAATTTTTCAGCTCGCCGCCGCGCGGTGCACGCCCGCGCAGCGCTCCCTGAATCGAGGGCTTACGCCCTCGATTCAGGCCGGGGCATCCTGCCCCGGACGGGATGCGCTGAATAAATCAGCGCATCCCCAACAGGCCGTTGAAAAAAGGGCTTCCTGCCCTTTTTCAACTCGGCTCGTCGCGGCACATGTCCGCAACGAGCTTCCCCCAAATCAAGCGCTTGACGCGCTTGATTTGGGGGCACGCCATCCCTGGCTTGCCTTAACAGGCCGTTGAAAAAGGTTTTTCAACGGCCTGCTAAGCCTACACAGCACCGCAGCTCCGGTAAACGGCACCGCGTATCGTCAATCCGGCACGCTGCCGAACAGCGCCGCATGCTGGGCAAGCGCATAGCGGTCGGTCATGCCGGCCACATAGTCGGCCACCGCCCGCGCGCGCCCGCGCATGCCGCGCTCGGCCTGCCGGCGCTCGACCCGTGCCAGCGGGTCCGGCGGCAGCAGTAGCGGGTCGTCCATGAACGCCCCGAACAAGTCCGCCACCACGCGCCGGGCGCGGCTGGTCATGCGCCGCACGCGGTGATGCTGGTAGACGCAGCGGTTGAGTAAGGCCTTCAGCGCATCGTTGTCGGCGCGCATGGCATCGCCGAACGCGATCAGCGGCCCGGGCCAGCGACGCGCCTGCTCCAGGCTCACGATACCCGCCGCCGCCAGACGCGCTGCGCTGGTCTGGCGCAAATCGGCGATCTGCGCCTTGATGATGCGACGGATGATCTCGTGCTGGCCGACCCGCCCGGGCAGTTCCCCGAACTGGTGGCGCACAGCATCATGATGCCGGCGAAAAAACGGCGACTCGTCGCACAGCTGCTCGAAACTCAACATGCCGGCGCGCAGGCCATCGTCGAGATCGTGCGAGTTGTAGGCGATTTCGTCGGCGAGGTTGGTCAGCTGCGCCTCCAGGCTGGGCTGGCCGCCGACCAGAAAGCGCTCGCCCACGTCACCCAGTTTCACCGCGATCTCGCCCGTGCAGTGCTTCAGGATGCCCTCGCGAGTCTCGAAGGTGAGGTTGATGCCCGGGAAACCCGGGTAGCGCTGTTCGAGCAGGTCCACCGTGCGCAGCGACTGCACGTTGTGCTCGAAGCCGCCGAAATCGGCCATGCAGGCATTCAGCGCATCCTGGCCGGCGTGGCCGAACGGCGTGTGACCCAGATCGTGGGCCAGCGAAATGGCCTCGGCCAGGTCCTCGTTCAACTGCAGCGAGCGGGCCAGCGAGCGGCAGATCTGCGCCACCTCGAGCGTGTGCGTGAGGCGGGTGCGGAACATGTCGCCTTCGTGATTGACGAACACCTGCGTCTTGTACTCGAGGCGCCGGAACGCACCGCAGTGGATGATGCGGTCGCGGTCGCGCTGGTGCTGGGTCCGATCGCCGGGCGGCGGCTCGGCGTAGCGCCGGCCGCGGCAATTGGCGTCGGTCACCGCGTACGGGGCCAGCGCCATCAGGCCGCTCCGGCGCGCGTGGCGTCGATCACCTCCGCCAACACCTGCAGCGGCACGCCGCTGACGATCACGCCGCGGCCGATGGCATCCAGTGCCACCAGGCGCAACTGCCCGTCCAGCACCTTTTTGTCGCCGGCCATGAAGCCGAGCAGCGTGTCGGTGGCGATGTCGGCCGGCAGGCGGGTCGGCAGCCCAGCCCGCTCGAGCAGGGCTGCGACGCGGGCGACGTCGTTTGCCGGCAGGCGCCCGAGCCGGGCCGACAGCCCGGCCGCCATCAGCATGCCGAGCCCTACCGCCTCGCCATGCAGCCAGGCGCCGTAGCCGGTGGCCGCCTCGATGGCGTGCCCGAAGGTGTGACCCAGGTTCAGCAACGCTCGCTGCCCGGACTCGCGCTCGTCCGCCGCCACGATCTGCGCCTTGATTTCGCACGAGCGGTAAATGGCGCGCTGCAGGGCCTCGTCATCGCCGGCCAACAGCGCCGGCAGCTCGCGCTCGATCCAGGCCAGAAATTCTGCATCCGCGATCAGACCGTACTTGATGACCTCCGCCAGGCCCGCCACCAGCTCCCGCCGCGGCAACGTGGCCAGCGTGGCGGTGTCGGCCAACACACAACGCGGTTGATGAAAGGCGCCGAGCAGGTTCTTGCCGCCGGGACGGTTGATGCCGGTCTTGCCGCCGACCGAGGAATCCACCTGCGCCAGCAGCGTGGTCGGCACCTGGATGAAATCGACGCCGCGCTGATAGGTGGCGGCCAGAAAGCCCGTCATGTCGCCGACCACGCCACCGCCGAGCGCCACCAGCGTCACTCGGCGGTCGAAGCGGCCCTCGATCAGGGCATCGGCGAGCACGGCGTAGGTCTCGAGCGTCTTGGACGCCTCGCCCGGCTCGAACTGCAGCAGCAGCGGCTGATAGTCCGCCAGCGCCGCGCACACCCGCTCGCCGTACAGCCCCGCCACCTGCCGGTCGCTGATCACCACCACGCGCCGGCCGCGGATGTGCGGGCGGTAGAGGTCGGCTTGATCCAGCAGGCCTGGGCCGATGTGAATGCCGTAGCTGCGATCAGCCAGGTCGAGTCGTAATGTTCGCATCCGCCAACCGATCCAGAACGTCCTTGACAGTGGCGCCCACCTTGCGGCCCGGTGACTCCACCACGATGTCCGCCACGGCTTCGTACAGCGGCTCGCGCGCCTGCGCCAGCTCGCGCAGGCGCTGTTCGGGGTCGGGCGTCTGCAGCAGCGGGCGATGGGTCGAACTGCGCGTACGCCGCAGCTGCTCGGCGACCGAGGTCCGAAGATAAACCACCGTGCCGCGGCTGCGCAGCAGCTCACGGTTTTCGGGCAACAACACCGCGCCGCCACCGGTGGCCAGCACGATGCCCGACCGGCCGGTCAGCTCGGCGAGCACCTGATGCTCGCGCCTGCGAAAGCCGGCTTCGCCTTCGATCTCGAAAATGATCGCAATCGTCGTGCCGGTGCGCCGCTCGATCTCCTCGTCGCTGTCGACGAAATCAAGGCCGAGCTGCTGCGCCAGCCGCCGCCCGACGGTGGTCTTGCCCGCCCCCATGGGACCCACCAGGAAAATATTGCGCCGCGCCATTCTGCCGCGCCCGTCAGCGCACCGCGGCAGCCACTTCCTCGCGCACGATCTTGGGCGTCACGAAGATCAGCAGCTCCTTTTTCTCATTGGTGCCACTCTTGTTGCGGAACAACATGCCGACGTACGGCAGATCGCCAAAAAACGGCGTGCGCACCACCGAATTGGTTTTCGTCTGCTCGTAAATACCACCGATGACGATGGTTTCGCCGTCGTTCACCAACACCTGCGATTCCACCTTCTGCGTGTCGATGGCCGGCTCGCCGTTGTTGTTGGTGGCGGTGGTGTTGAGCGCGTCCTTGTTGACGGCGATATCCATGATGATGTGGTCATCGGGCGTGATCTGCGGCGTCACCTTCAGCTGCAGCACCGCTTCCTTGAATTCGGTATTGGTGGCACCGCTGGCGGACGCTTCTTGATAAGGGAACTCGGTACCCTGAGAGATGACCGCTTCTTTCTGATTGGAGGTGAGCACGCGTGGATTGGAGATGATCTCGCCCTCGCCCTCCGCCTGCAGCGCCGACAGTTCGAGCTCGAGCAGGCGACCGAACGGCAGCTTGGCGATCGCCAGGCCGATCGAGGTGGGGTTGAACGGCACGCCCTGAATCTTTTGTGCGGGCATGTTGACGTTCAAGCGGTCGTTCATTTCTAACGTTTCGCCATTGATCAGCTGGGTCGTCCCATTCAGGTTACCCGACACGGCCGTAGTACCGCCGGCGATGTTGCGCGTATCGCTGGCACCGAAGCGCACGCCGAGATTCTTGCTGAAATTGGTGCTGGCATTGACGATGCGGGACTCGATCAACACCTGGCGCACCGGCACGTCCAGCACCTTCATCAGCTCGCGAATCTCGCCCAGCTTCTGCTCGGTGTCGTTCACGATCAGCGTGTTGGTGCGCTCGTCCACCGTCACGTTGCCGCGTTCGGTCAGGACCTTGTGCTCCTCGCTCTTGAGCAGGGCCGCCACGTCAGAGGCCTTGGCGAAGTTGACCGGCATGTATTCGGTATACAGCGGCGCCAGCTCCTCGAGCTTCTGGCGCGCCTCGAAGTCGGCCTGTTCGCGTGCGGCGATCTCCTCGGCCGGCGCCACCCACATGACGTTGCCGTCCTCGCGCTTGCCGAGGCCCTTGGTGGTCAGGATGATGTCGAGCGCCTGATCCCACGGCACGTTCTGCAGGCGCAGGGTGATGTTGCCGCTCACCGTGTCGGCCGCCACCAGGTTCTTGCCGGTGAAGTCGGCCAGCAGCTGCAGCACGGCTCGCACCTCGATGCTCTGGAAATTGAGCGAGATCGGCTCGCCGACGTAGGCCTTCTTCACGTTACGCAGCGCCGCCGGGTCTTCACGCACCGGCGCCACCTCGAGCGTATAGGTGCCGTTGGCCTGGTAGGCCAAATGCTCGAACGGCCCCGTCGTGGCCACTTCCATGCGCACGCCGCCGGCATACGGACGCGTCTCGACACGGGTGACCGGTGTCGCGAAATCGGTCACGTCGAGCCGACGGCTCAGCTCAGGCGGCAAGCCGACACCTTTGAAATCCACCACCAGCCGGCCACCTTGCGGCCGCGTGTCGACCTGGACCTGAGGCGACGACAGGTTCACCACCACCCGTCCCTCGCCGCGCTCACCGCGCCGGAAATCCACCGCCTTGATCTGCGGTCCGGCCGACGCGCTGCGTGCTGCCGGCATCGGCGTCTGGGCGCCGGAGCCACCGGCCACCACCGGTGGCTCGAGCATCACCAGCAGCTTGTTGCCACTGGGCCGGGCCGACCAGCGCACCGCCTGGGTCAGATTCACCACCAGCCGCGTGCGGCCCTCGGCCGGAACCACCGCCACACTGCGCACGGCGCCGGCGTCGATGGCCTGCGAACGGGCGGCAAGCTTGGAGCCGACCGCCGGCAGATCGATCACCAGGCGCGGTGGATCGTTGATCATGAACGATTTTCCGGGTGGCAACGCGCCGTCGGCCACGATCTGAAGCTGCACGCCCCCGCTCGGCGTGGGTGCATGCTCGATGCCGGTCAGACTCACCGCCAAGGCCGCCGCGCTGCCCAGCAGCGCCGGCAGCGCGCTCGTCAGCGCCAGCAAAACCCTCGCGAACGTAGCGCGACGACGTGTCATCTCATTCATCTCCCTGGCCATCGTCATGCTTTCACTGTTCCACGATTGCGACCGACGCCTGCCGCTCCATCCAGCCGCCGGTGCCATTCGGAATGAGTTCGACCAGCTGCACCGCCGTCGGTCCGACGTGCGTCACGCGTCCGTAATTCTCGCCCATGTAATTGCCTACGCCGACCCGGCTGATGGTTTGGTCCGGTGCCTGGATGAGCGCCCACATCGCGCCACCGCGGCTCAGCGTACCGACCATGCGCAGCGCATCGAGCGGATAGGCCTCGAGCGCCTCCTTGCGGCGATTCAGGTCCGGCCGCGGCCCTTCGCCCGCACCGGCCGCCACCGTCTCGGTACGCCGTTCTTTGAGTGTGTCGAGAAACGGATCCTTCAGGCCGTCGCGGGCGTACACGAACGGCTCGTACGGTTCGATCACCGGCAGTGGTTCGATCGTCACTTTTTCGGTGGCTCGCACCTCGTCCATCCAGGCGTATAGGTCATCATGACGGCGACCACAGCCGGCCACGGCCAGACCGACCAACCCAAGCACAGCGATGCGCCCGAAGCTCAAGGCTTGTCCTCATCGAGATATTGATACGTCTTGGCCATGGCTTTCATGACCAACAGGTCCGAATCCTTGCCAACCGGCGTCAGGGTGATGTCGTGCAGCGTGACGATGCGCGGAAAACTGGCCACGTCGCTGGCAAACTCGGCCAATTGGTGATACGTGCCGGTCACCTCGATACTGATCGGCAGTTCCGCGTAGAAGCCCTCTGGCGTCGCCTCACCGGGCTGAAACAACTTGAACTCCAGCCCCCTCCCCAAACCCGCCTGGGTAATCTCGACCAGCAAATTGGCAATCTCGTTGCTGTCCGGCAGCTGCCGACGCATCGCCTCGAAACTTTCGCGCAATTGTTTCAGCTGTTCCCGATAGGCATCGAGATTCACCGCCTGCTTGTACTTGACCACGTACTGCTGGCGCAGCTGCTGCTCGGCCTGCTGGCGACTGTCGAGATCGTCCAGCGTCTTGCTGATCACGAAGTAGTAACCCGCCACCAGGATCAGCAGACCCACCAACCCGATCGCCACCGCCTTGCCGAGTACCGGCCACTCGCCGGCCTCGCGCAGGTCGATGTCGCGCAGGTCCAGGTCGCGCAAATCGAGCTTGCGCAGTTCGTCGAATGTCATTGCGCCGCTCCATCTTTGGCTATGTGCTGCGGCACCGATAACTCGAACCAGCTGGCATGCATGCCGTGCAACTCGCCAGCACGCGCCACACGCAATTTCGAGGGCTCGAACTGATCGGAATCGTCCAGTTGATGCATGTAGGTCGAGATCCGCGCGTTGGACTGTGCCCAGCCTTGCAAGCTCAACTCGTTGCCACGCTGCGCAAAGCCGATGAGAAACACGCCCTCGGGCGTGCTGCGCGCCAGGGCATCGAACAACCTCACCGCCGTCGGTCGCAAGACCTGCAGTTCCTGAATGACGTCCATACGGGCCTGCAGCCGCGCCTTCTGTGCCTGCAGGTCTTTTATTTCGCGGATTTTTTGATCCAAGCTGGCGATCTCGGTGCGCAGGATGTCATTACGCTCTTCCTGTCGCCTGACCATGCCGGCCACGATCAGCTGCCACACCACCACCACCAGAACCGCAGCCATCGCAGCGGCGCCGAGTATGGCGAGGAATTCCCGCTGCCGACGCTGGCGACGAATACGCCGCCATGGCAGGAGGTTAACGCGCGACATCGGTGGTACCCCGCATGGCAAGGCCGGCCGCAATCATCCAGGCGTGACCGTCACTGCGCAACCGCGAAGCGTCGATACCGGGTGCGAATTCCACACCCAGAAAAGGATTGCCGACACGGGTATCGAGGCCCACGTTACGTTCCACCACAGCCGCCACGCCCGCCAGTCCGGCGCAGCCGCCACTGAGTACCACGTGATCGAGTGTCGATCGACCCGTCGCGGAAAAAAACACTTGCAGCAGACGTCCCACTTGATTGGCCAGCAAATCCAGGAACGGCTCGATCACGTCGACACGCCATTCCTCGGGAAAACCGCCTTCTCGAAGCGCGGCGCTGGCCTGCGGGTAGTCGATGCCGTAACGATCCTGAATCTGTTGCAGAAGCTGCTCGCCGCCAAACGATTGCTCGCGGGTGAATACGGTCGCCCCACCCTGCATGACGTTCAGCGTCGTGTGACTCGCTCCGATATCGACCATGGCCGTCATCCCGCTGCGCGCGGTTGCCGGCAACTGCGGCGCAATCAGCGCGAAGGCCGACTCCAGGGCGTAGGCCTCGACGTCCACCACCGCCGCCTGCAAGCCCGCCCCGGTCACGACGTCGAGCCGCCTGTCCACCACCTCGCTGCGCGCGACGATCAACAGCACATCGGCCGTCTGTGGATTGCGCGCATTCGGCCCCAGCACCACGAAGTCGAAATAGACGTCGTCGATCGGATATGGAATGTACTGGTCCGATTCGAGCGTGATTTGCTGCTCGATATCGGCATCCGAGAAATCCACCGGCATGGCGATCTGCCGGCTGATGACCTGCGAGCCGGGCACTGCCAGGGCGACATCATGCCGCTTGCCGCCGGCGCGCCTGACGGCGTCGGCGACGGCCCGCGACACAACATCGGTGTCGACCACCACCCCTTCCGCTACTGCACCCTGGGGAAGCGACGCCTGCGCACAAAATCGCACCAGAGCGCCGCGCGCAGTCACGTCCAGCCCCAGGAGGCGCACGCCCGACGTGCTAATATCGAGCCCGAGCAAGGGTGGGAGGGGCCGCCTGAAAAGCTTTTTTATCAATTGGTTACCCGAACTTTCTCTGTTCTGCGCCAGCATCACTCGCCAGCCGGCCGCGCGCGTTTTATGGCCATCGACCCTTGTACCGCCCGACTTGAGCGGTTTATATCACACGGCCTGCTGGGAAACGCCGTGCCGTGACACGGCGGCGGTGCAGCCACTGGCTGCCATCGTGGCGTGCCGGTGGCGGCTTGGTGTGGGCGCTCGGCGCCCCGCGGCGGTGGCACCGTTTTGATCGACCCGCAGCGCCGCGACCCCGCCCGGTACCCCCACGCACCGGCGGCGGCACCCGGCCCCAACCCCGGCATACACCGCGCGTGTTCAACTCTTTTCTTCGCACAATAACCGCCGTACTCGTCAATCTGTGCCTGCTGGCCGCCCTCGCCGGCGCCGGCGCTTATGTGGTTCTCGAGCGGCGCCTACCAGCCGTCACTCAGTTGGCGGATGCCCCGCTGGCGCAGCCCTTGCAGGTTTATTCGTACGACGGCATGCGTATTGGCGAGTTCGGTGATCAAAGACGTATTCCTTTGGATGGCAATAGCCTGCCACCCACGCTGGTGCACGCCGTGCTCGCCGCCGAGGATGCCAATTTTTATGCCCATCCCGGATTCGACGCCGGTGGTCTGCTGCGTGCCGCCTGGCATTTGCTGCGCACCGGCGAGCTGCGCCAGGGTGGCAGCACCATTACCATGCAGGTGGCGCGCAATTTCTTTTTGAGCCAGGAAAAAACCTTTTTGCGCAAGGCACGCGAAATTCTGCTTGCCATTCGGATCGAGCAGAATCTGAGCAAGGATCAGATTCTTGCGCTCTATATCAACAAGATTTTTCTCGGCAATCGCGCCTATGGCTTCGGCGCGGCGGCACGCACCTATTACGGTCGTCCCATCGAGACGCTGACGGTAGCCGAAATAGCCACCCTCGCCGGATTGCCCAAGGCACCCTCACGCGACAATCCACTGGTCAATCCCAGGCGCGCCCTGCAGCGACGCAATTACGTGCTCGGTCGCATGTATGCCCTGGGTTATCTGGACGATACCGAGTACCAGCAAGCGTTGGCACAGCCCGACACGGCCGGCCATTTCGGCTTCGAGGCACAGGTGGAGGCCCCCTACGTCGCCGAAATGGTGCGCGCCTGGATGGTCGAGCGATTCGGCACCCAAGCCTACGAGCGCGGTTACCGCGTCATCACCACCATCGACAGCCAGCAGCAAAGTGCCGCCAACGCGGCGCTGCGCGCCGGCCTGCTCGCGTACGACCGGCGGCACGGCTTTCGTGGGGCGGTGAGGCGGATTGCGCCCGACACCCTGCGTCGCCCGGCGCAGCTGCTGGCGGCGCTGCGGGCACTGCCGGCCGTGGCCGGCCTGCAGCCGGCCGTTCGGCTGGCGACGGGTGATTTCGTCGTCGGGCCGGATGGCACACGCCTTGTGGCCAGCGAGGTGGCGCTCGATCCGCTCGCCCGCGGCTGGCGTCCCGCGGCCGGCGATGTGGTTTATCTCGCCCATGACGCCAAGGGCTGGTCCTTGGCCCAGATACCCGAGGTGCAGGGTGCGTTCGTGGCCATGCAGCCCGAAACCGGCGCCATCACGGCGCTGGTTGGCGGCTTCGATTTCCAGCACAGCTCGTTCAACCGCGTCGTGCAGGCGCAGCGCCAGCCGGGCTCGACCTTCAAGCCGTTCATTTATGCCGCCGCGCTGGCGACCGGCTTCACGGCGGCCTCGGTCATCAACGACGCGCCGGTCGCCTTTCCGGCCGATACGCCGGACGGCTACTGGCGTCCCGAGAACTACACCGGCCGCTTCTACGGCCCCACCCGTCTGCGCGAGGCGCTGGCCCAGTCGCGTAATCTGGTGTCGGTGCGCTTGCTGCATGCGGTCGGGGTCGATTTCACGCGCAGTTACTGTTTGAGGTTCGGTTTTGGCGCCGAGCGCCTGCCTAACAACCTGTCGTTGGCGCTCGGCACCGCATCGACCACGCCCCTGGAGCTGACCGCAGCCTATGCGGTGATCGCCAATGGCGGCTACCGGGTCACGCCCGGCTTCGTCGATTCGGTTCTGGACAAGGACGGCAACGTCGTTTGGCGTGCACCGCGCACGGTGCTGTGTGATGACGCCTGCGACACCGCCGCGGAACAGGACAGCACCATCGCACCGGCACCGCGCGTGTTGCCGGCCACCGATGCCTACATCCTGAACTCCATGCTGCAGGACGTGATCGATCACGGCACCGCCACGCCTGCACGCAGCCTGCGCCGCCCCGACCTGGCCGGCAAGACCGGCACCACCAACGACGAACGCGACGCCTGGTTCGTGGGTTTCAACCGCCAGTTGCTGGCCACCGCGTGGGTCGGCTTCGATCAGCCGCGCTCGCTCGGCAAGGGCGAGACCGGCGCACGCGCCGCCCTGCCGATCTGGATGGACTTCATGACCCGCGTGCTGCCGGCGCTGCCCGTCACACCACGGCCGATTCCGGCGGGCCTGGTGTCGGCGCGCGTGGACAAACGTACCGGCCTGCGCGTGGATGCGACCGCCCCCGACAGCTACTTCGAGTGGTTCAGCGCCGACCGCCTGCCGCCGACGGCGGCCGCGCAAACGACGCCCGCAGCGGCGCCGATCGAGGGCACCGAATCACACCTGTTTTGAAATGGCGTATGTTGCCGGTCGCCTGGAACCGCGGGGAACAGGTCATGGATACCGAAAAATCCCCTCGCGGGGCGCGCCCGCACGGCGCCCCATGAAACAATGGGGAGCCATCAATTCAGGCAGCGGATCAGGCGAGGCGCACGGGCCGGTGCGCCGCCGCAGCGGGATGAAGCACGCCCGGGACGGCATGCCTCAACAGTTGGCCGGGCGTGGCCTGGCGCCCACCGAGGCCAGATCGGCCGGTGTGTCGACGTCGGCCACGATGCCGGCGTCGTCGACCGGCACCTCCAGCACCTCGCCACGATGCTGCAGCAGCAGTGCCCGCGCCCCCTGGTCGCCGCCGAGTGCGGTCAGCGCAGGCACCACCTGCGCGGCAAAACCCACCGGGTGCCCGCGCCGGCCGCAGTAAACCGGCACCGCTATGGCGGCGCCGGCTTCGAGCGCTTCGCGCACGCGGCGCATCGTGCCGGGCTGGATGGCCGGCATGTCACCGAGCGCCACCAGCCCTTGGTGGCCGGCTGGCACCTGCCGCGCCGCGCAGGCCAGGCTGTGGCCCATGCCGTCGGCCGCCTGTGGGCAGATCACCACCCGCGCGCCGGCCGCGTGCAGGATCGCGCGTAGCGCATCGTCGCCCGGGCGCACGGCGGCGATTACGCCGTCCACCGCGGTTTGCAGCGCGGCCAGCGCGTGCAGTACCAGCGGCCTGCCGTGCAGCGGCGCCAATAGCTTGTCGCCGCCAAAGCGCGTGCCGGCGCCGGCCGCCAGCAGGATGCCGACCGTGGGTGCCGTCACGCGGCGCTGGCCGCCTTGCGCGTGGCGGTGTCGAGGACACTCGCACGCGCCTTGGCGAGTGCGCCGTTTCTGGCCGCGATCAGCTCGGCGGCGATGGCGACGGCGATCTCCATCGGTGCGTGCGAGCCGATCGGCAGGCCGATCGGCGCATGCAGACGGGCGATGGCCGCCTCCGGCACGTCGAGTTCGCGCAGGCGTTCGAGGCGCTTGTCGGTGGTGCGCTGTGAACCGAGCGCGCCGACGTAGAACGCCGGCGATTCCAACGCCTCGATCAGTGCCAGGTCGTCCACGCGCGGGTCGTGCGTGAGCGTGATCACCGCCGAGCGCTCGTCGGTGACACGCGCGCGGATCACGTCATCCGGCAGGCCGGTGGCGATTTCCGTGCCGGGCACGTCCCAGGCGGCGGCATAGTCCGGGCGCGGATCACACACCAGCACGTGGTAGTCGAGCGCCTGAGCGAGCTGCGCGATGCAGCGCGACAACTCGGCCGCGCCGATGATGATGAGCTGCCACTGCGGGCCGAACACCTTGCGCAGCACGTTGCCCTGCACCCGGCAGGTCGCGGTGCGCGCGTCGGCAGGCAGCAGGCGGCTCGCGCCGGATTCGAGATCGAGCTCGCGGCAGATGGTGCGGCGCTCGGCGAGCGCGGCGCGCACCGGCTCCAGCACCGCCGGGTCACAGATCGGCTCGCACACCAACTCCAGCGTGCCGCCGCAGGGCAGGCCAAAGCGTTCGCCTTCCTCGCGGGTGACGCCGTAGGTCACGCGCTCGGGGCCGGTGGCGGCGACCTTTCCCTGGCGCAGCTTGGCGATCAGGTCGTCCTCGACGCAGCCGCCGGACACCGAACCCACGAGCTGTCCAGGCCCGCCGACCGCCAGCAGCGAGCCGGCCGGCCGCGGCGATGAGCCCCAGGTTTGCACCACCGTGACCAGATGCGCGCGCCCACCGGCGCGGACCCAGTCCACAAGGGCGCGGATGACGCCCAGATCGCTGCTGTCCATGGTCGATTCGGGAAGGTTTGCTTTGACGTGATGGCTGATTTTACGTGCGCGGCCGCGGGGCGGTCTGCCCGCTCAGACGGCTTTCCTTGCCACCGCGCGCGCCAGGGCGAATGGCCCGCCGGGCTCGTTGCCGGGGAACAGCCCCTCCTCGTAATGCACCAGCTCGAGCTGCCACAACAGATGCCGCAGCTCTCCCGGGCGCAGGCGAAAGTGGTCCGAGCCCGGGCCGGCCACCGGCTGCGGCCAGCGCAGGTGTTGCTCGAACAGCACGTAGCCGCCCGGGCGCAGCGCATCGGCGAACTGCGCCGCAAGATCGCGGTTCACGAAGTGAATGTCGACGATCAGGTCGTAGTGCGCCGCCGGCAGGCGGATGTCGGCCAGGTCCGCGCATTGCCAGTCGACGGTCACGCCGCGGCGGTCGGCTTCCTCGCGGGCGCGGGCGAGCGCCGTCGGCGCGATGTCGATGGCGGTGACCTCGAAGCCCGCCTCGGCCAGTGCAATGGCGGTGGCGCCAAGGCCGCAGGCGACGTCGAGCGCCCGCCCGCGCGGCAGGCGCGGTAGCCAGTCGAGCACGAACGCGGACGGCTGCGCGGCGTAGGCGGCGTCGCCGGCGCGGTAGCGGGCTTCCCAGCGGTCGGCGTCGGCGGTGCTCATGCGTGCTCTCCAGGTCCGGGCGGCAGCGCCTGCCGCAGGCGGTAGCATTATCGGTTCGGCGCCGGCGTGGCGCGGTTCGGCACGGGGAGGAGCTTGACATGAACGCGCTCGCGAAATGGGTGTTCTGGCTGGCCGTCGGCGGGCTCGGCGCGTTTGGCGTCGGCGGCATCGCGCTCGCGCGCGGCGAGGCGATCGACGCCTGGTGGCTGATCGCCGCCGCAGTGTGTGTGTATGCGATCGGCTATCGCCTGTACGGCGCCTGGGTGGCCACGCGCGTGCTGCTGGTGGACGGCCGCCCGACGCCGGCGGTGCGCATCGACGACGGCCGCGATTTCGTGCCCACCAACCGCTGGGTGGTGTTCGGGCACCACTTCGCCGCCATCGCGGGCCCGGGTCCGCTGGTGGGGCCGACGCTCGCCGCGCAGTTCGGGTATCTGCCGGGCACGCTGTGGATCCTGATCGGCGCCGTGCTGGGCGGCTGCATCCAGGACATGACGGTGTTGTTCTTCTCCACCCGCCGCGACGGCCGCAGCCTGGGTCAGATGGCGCGGGACGAACTGGGGCCGGTCGGCGGCGCGGCGGCGCTGGTCGGCACGCTGATGATCCTGGTGATCCTGATCTCGGTGCTGGGCCTGATCATCGTGAACGCCATGAAGCACAGCCCATGGGCCACCGCCACGGTGACGGCGACCATTCCGATCGCGGTGCTGGTCGGCATCTACATGCGCGGCATCCGCCCCGGCCGGGTGCTCGAGGGCAGCGCCATCGGCGTCGCGCTGCTGCTGTTTGCGGTGTGGGGCGGCGGCTGGATCGATCACCACCCGGCGCTGCGGGCGTGGTTCGACCACGGCCCGCTGCCCATCGCCTACGCCATCATGGTCTATGGCTTTGCCGCCGCGGTGCTGCCGGTGTGGCTGCTGCTGGCGCCGCGCGATTACCTGTCGACCTTCATGAAGCTCGGCACCATCGCGCTGCTGGCGATCGCCATCATCTGGCTGAACCCGGCGCTGCACATGCCGGCGCTGACGCCGTTCGTCGACGGCACGGGGCCGATCTTCGCCGGCAAGGTGTTCCCGTTCGTGTTCATCACCATCGCCTGCGGGGCCATCTCGGGCTTTCACGCGCTGGTCAGTTCCGGCACCACGCCGAAGCTGCTCACCGACGAGCGCGACGTGCACATGATCGGCTACGGCAGCATGATGCTGGAATCCTTCGTCGCCCTGATGGCGCTGATCGCCGCCTGCGTGCTCGAGCCCGGGGTGTACTTCGCCATCAACACTGCGCCGGGCGTGGTGGGCGAGGGGGCGCAGGCGGTGGCGACGATTTCGTCCTGGGGCTTTCCGGTGGGTCTCGGGCAGATGCAGGAACTTGCCCGGCAGATGGGCGAGGCGACGCTGTTTGGCCGCACCGGCGGCGCGCCGTCGCTCGCGGTCGGCATGGCCAGCATCTTCAGCAGCGCCTTCGGGCAGGGCCTGCTCGCGGTCTGGTACCACTTCGCCATCATGTTCGAGGCGATTTTCATCCTCACCACGCTGGATGCCGGCACCCGCGTCGGGCGCTTCATGCTGCAGGATTTTCTCGGCAACTTCGTGCCGGCGCTCGGGCGCACCGGCTGGTATCCGTCGGTGCTGCTGTGCAGCGCGCTGGTGGTGGGCGCCTGGGGGTATTTCCTGTACATCGGCGTGATCGACCCGGCCGGCGGGGTCAACATCCTGTGGCCGCTGTTCGGCATCTCGAACCAGATTCTGGCCGGCATCGCGCTGGCCGTCGGCACCGCCATCCTGGTGAAATCAGGCCGCGAACGGTATTTCTGGGTCACCGGCCTGCCGCTGGCCTGGCTGACGGCGGTGACCAGCACCGCTGCCTGGCACAAGGTGATGAGCGACGATCCGCGGCTTGGCTTTTTCGCCGGCGCGAACGATCTGGCCGCCAAGCTGGCGAGCGGCGCGCTGCCACCGGACAAGGCCGCCGTGGCGCCGCAGCTCATCTTCAACCAACGTCTGGACGGTTACCTCACGGTGTTGTTCGTGGCGCTGCTGTGGCTGATCCTGGCCGATACCGCGCGGGTGTGCCTGCGCCATTTGCGCCAGGCGCCGGCCGGCGTGCCGGCCGGGGGGCGCGCATGAATGCCCTGCGCGCGCTGTGGCGCTGGCTGCGGGCGGTGTCGGGCGATGACGCCTACGAGCGCTATCTCGTGCATCACGCGCTGGCGCACCCGGACCGCCCGCCGCTCGACCGGCGCGCGTATTTCCGCCGCTGTCAGGACGAGGTGTGGAGCCGGCTGCGCCGCTGCTGTTAACAGGCTGTTGAAAAAGGGCAGTCCTGCCCTTTTTCAACTCGCCGCGCCCGGCACCTGTCCGGGCGCGGCTCCTACAAATCAAATACCTGCGTATTTGATTTGCGCGCGAGGCATCCCGCCTCGCGGGCGCAGGCCGTTTTTCAACGGCCTGTTAAAGC
>NZ_JAQVGQ010000209.1 GCF_028696615.1 Immundisolibacter sp.
AGGTGGAGCTGTTCGCCGACGTGCTGCCGGTGCTGCATGCGCTGTCTCAGCGGTTCACGCTCGGCGCACTCACCAACGGCAATGCCGACATCGCGCGCACCGGCCTCGACGGCCTGCTGCAGTTTTGCGTGACAGCGCGCGAAACGGGCGTGGCCAAGCCGCACCCGGCCATTTTCGACGCCGCTGCCGCGGCGGCCGGCGTGCCGGCCGAGCACATCCTGCACGTCGGCGACGATCCCGAGCGCGACGTGCACGGCGCCCGCGCCGCCGGCATGCGCACGGTGTGGATCAACCGCGACGGCCGCGCCTGGCCGGGCGGCCCGCCACCGGATGCAGAACTGAACGACCTGCACGGCCTGCCCGGACTGCTGGCGGGCGGGCTGTCGTAAACGGCGCCTCACAGCGACCCGCCGGCGCCGCGCCGTGGCCGCCTCTCTATAATCCCGCCTCAACCCTTTTCAAAGAGCACGCCCCATGGCGGTCCGCAAGAAACGCATCTACAAGGTCATCTTCCACAACCAGGGCAAGCTGTACGAGCTGCACGCCACCGAGGTCAGCCAGGGTGGCATGTTCGGCTTCATCGAAGTGGGCGGCTTTGTGTTTGGCGAAAAAGGCGGCCTGCTGATCGACCCTTCCGAAGAGCGCCTCAAGAGCGAATTCGAACACGTCAAGACCACCTTCATCCCGCTGCACGCGGTGGTGCGCATCGACGAGGTGGAAAAAGAAGGCGCCAACAAGATCAGCAGTCTGTCGGACGACGCCAAGGTGGCGTATCTGCCCTCCCCCATCTACACGCCCGGCGGACGCGGCAAGGATTGACCGCCCTGCGGCCGTCGAGTGGGATCGGCAGCACCGTCAGGCAAACGACTCCGTCGGCCTTTGCCAAGGCCGATGCCGAAAATTCCATCCCAGGAATTTTTCAGCTCGCTGCGGCAAGGGTCAGGCCCGCGCCGCGCTCATTCAGCGCTTTCCTCGCGCAAACGTTGCAGCGCACGCCGCTCATGCTTGCCTGGCCGGCCCTTGCCGACATAACCCGCGGAGCCGGTCAGGGCGCGCTGCGCTCGCAGCGTCTCGCGCCGCGCCAGGCTGTCGGCGGTTTCCTCATACAGCGCGGCCACGTCGCGGGCGGCCACCCGCTGCGCGGCCATGCCGCGAACGATCACCGTCATCGGTTCGCCACCGCGCAGCAGACTGACTTCATCGCCCACCTTCAGTAGCCGGGCCGGCTTGGCCGGCTGACCGTTCACGCGCACCTTGCCGCCATTGACCGCTTCGGTAGCCAGCGTGCGCGTGCGAAAAAGACGACTCACCCACAGCCATTTGTCCAGACGCTGATTCGACTGTGCAGCGGATTGGTGTTCCGATCTCTGCATCCGGTTCCCCGACCTGCCAGCAAGCCAATAAAAAACCGCCGCGACGGTGCCGTCGCGGCGGCATATGTCATGTCGAGAAAACGCTGAAAAATTCAGTCCCTGGAATTGTTCAGCTCGCAGCCACGCGGCACAGGCCCGCGCGGCGCTCAATGAATCAAGGGCTTGGACCGCTTCAGACCGGGACATCCAGCCCCGCTTGGGAAGCCCTGACTGAATCGGTTTCCTTCAGACCGCCAGCTGCTCGGGCGTCTTGCCGGCGGCCAGCGCCTCTTTGAACCACTTCGGCTTCGGGCCGCGGCCATTCCAGGTCTGCGCCGGGTTGGCCGGGTTGCGGTACTTGGCAGCGGCGGTGGTGCGCGTAGCGCGTTTGCGCGACTCGGGGGCGATGATTTCGAAATCGATGCCAACCGACGCCGCCAGCTTGCGCATCTGGGCGATCACTTCGGCACGCTGCTCGCGTTGCCGCTTCTCGAGCGTGCTCTCCGCTTCGGCGATCAGGTGCTGCAGCTCGTCGAGGGAGAAGTTGGATAGGTTGATATTGGGCATAGCGGGGCGACTCCTGATTGGAAACGAATGACGTGATTACTATAAGCCAATCTCGTTTCTCATCACAACGCAGTCGCGGGCGCCGCTTCATTCGGCGCCTCGCACGCTCAGGCCGGTCCCAGCGCCGCCATCGCCTGATTCGCCCAATCGATCGCAACCAGATAGGCATCCGCCGGGGGTGCGAGCGCCACCAGCGCCTCGTTGCCGAAGTCGCCCTGTTCCAGCGCCAATACCGCCTCCAGAATGCGCCCGAACACGCCCTGTCTGTCGAGCAGTGCCGCCTTCACCTCGTCGCTCAATGGCAAATCATTCAGCAGCGCATCGAGCGGCCGATCGAGCAGCGCATCCAGACCCGAAAAGAGCCCGACCGTGAATGCCGTTTCGGCATTGCCACGCCCCGGCGGGGCCAGATTGGCGCAGCAGCGCGCCCGCGCCAACAGGGTGCTCGTGAGTTCGGTCGGCTTGTCGTCGAAACCGGTCAGCGCCAGCAGAGTCGCCATGTCGCGCAGGCGCCGCTGTCCCAGTATCACCGCGGCCTGGGCGATGGAATTGATTTGTCGCGGCAAGTTCAGGGCGGCGGAATTGGCATAACGCAACAGCCGATAGCTCAACGACACGCTGCGCTGCACCACCGCCTGCACATCGGACAACTCCGAGCGCGGATCGTGCAGCACCGCCAGCAACTGCAGCACGCCGAGCCGGTCTTCGCCCAGCGCGCGCCCGGCAACGATCTTTGGCCTGGCAAAGAAATAACCCTGATAAAGGTCGAAGCCCAGCGCCTGGCATTGCACCAGCTGTTCGTGGGTTTCGACCTTCTCGGCCACCAGCGCCACCGGATAGGCGCGCAATTGGGCGACATGCTCGGCCAGCTCCTGCGCCGGCACGGCGGCCAGGTCCACCTTGACGAAATGCGCCCGCTGGAGCAAAGGCAGGGTGCCCTCGTGGACCAGCAGATCGTCGACCGAGATGCCGTAACCGGCAGCACGCAGCCGGTCCAGCCGGGCCAACGCCGCATCGTCGAAATCCTCGTCCGGCAACAGTTGCAATACCAGCCGGGCCGGGTCGAACAGGCGCAGCAGCTCACCGTCGAGCAACTCCGGCGTGACGTGCACGAAGGCGCGCGCCTTGCCGACCACTCGCTCCACGCCCATCTCGAGAAAGGCATTGATGAGCACCGCGGCCGACGCGCGGGCGTCGCCGCGATCGGCGTAGTCCTTGTTGGCGGAGCGATACAGCAGCTCGTAAGCAACCGGTTTCAGGTCGCGATTGAAAATGGGCTGACGGCCCAGATAGACGGTACGCATCGACGCGCGGACTCCACAAAAGGGTGAGCCGAACCATCACCACAAAGCGAGGTTCAATGTGGTTTTATCGACCGCCCGCCTGCGCACTTGATGCACGCGCCGCGGCGCGGTGCACGCCCGCGCTCAGCTCACCCGGCGCGGCGCGGCCGTATCGCGCAGCGCGGCGATGGCCGCCGCGGCCACCAGTAGCGGCGCCCCGAACACCAGGAAATAGACCGCAAAACGCGGCTGCAGTATGGCCAGCCAGCCACCCGCCAGCGGCCCGAATATGGACCCGATACGTCCCCAGGCCTGTGCCCAGCCGACGCCGGTGGCGCGTACCGCGCTCGGGTATACCTGCGTGGCGATCGGGTACAGGCCGCACTGGGCCGCGCCCGCGAACAGCCCGGTCGCCAGACACGCACCCGCCACCACGCCGTACCGCCCCTCGCCCAAACCGATGGCCATGATGGCCAACGCGCCCAGCGCAAAAAACGTCGCCAGCATGCGGCGTGGATCGCGGCGCGCCGACAGCCAGGCCAGGGCAAGCGCCCCCAGCACGCCGCCGATGTTGAACATGACCGTGGTGCGAATGGCCTTGGGCAGCGACACGCCGCCATCCACCAGCAGCTTGGGCAGCCAGTTCATCAGGAAGAACAGCACCAGCAGGTTGATGAAAAACGCCAGCCACAGCAGCAGCGTGTTGCGCGCCCGCCCGCCACGGAACAGCGCATCGGCGCCGCCGCGCGCGGGCGGCTCGGGCAGGTCGTAGCGGTCCTGGGCGGCGTAGGCGCCGGCGGCATCGAAGCGCCCGAGCAGCCGCGCCAGCGCCGCCCCGCCGCCGTGCCGACGCGCCAGGTACTGCGGCGACTCCGGCAGCCAGCGCAGCAGCAGCAACACCAGAACCAGCGGCAGGCCGCCGCCCACGCAGAACATGGCCCGCCAGCCGTGCTCGACCACCAGGCCGCCGGCAATTACGCCGCCAAGCAGCCCGCCGACCGAAAAGCCGATATACATCAGCGTGATCAGCAGTGGACGATGGCGCACCGGGGCGCACTCGGCGACCAGCGTCACGGCGTTCGGCAGCGCGCCACCGAGGCCCAAACCGGTCAGCAGGCGCAGCACCAGCAACGACCTGATGCCGGAAGCCAGAGCCGTCGCCAACGTGCCCAGCCCGAACAAGGCGACGCAGAAAATCATGGTGCGGCGGCGGCCGAGCCGGTCACCCAGCGTGCCGAACAGCAGCGCGCCGCCGGTCATGCCCAGCAGCGCGGCGCTGAACACCGGCCCCAGGCGATCGTTGCCGATGCCGAACTCGGCGGCGATCTGCGGCGCCGTGAAGCCGATGATCTGCGCATCGAGCCCATCGG
>NZ_JAQVGQ010000210.1 GCF_028696615.1 Immundisolibacter sp.
GGCTCCGGGAGCGCCGCGAGGCCCTGGCTGCGCCAGGGAAGCCTGAAAGAATCCACTTTCGTCATCCCGGCGAAAGCCGGAATCCAGTTAAATCAAGCTCCTGGACCCCGACTTTCGCCGGGGTGACGGGTTGTTCAGACTATCCCCAGGACCCTGGCCAAGCTCCGGGCCCGGAAGGATGGCGCGACAGGCGGCACAGCCAGGCCAGCATCTCGTCGGCTAACTAAAATGCTCCGACCGTCCATGCAATTGTCATTGACCGAGTTTGTTACCAGGTTCATAGTCGCGCGCTACCGACCACCTCAAGGATGTGCCATGGACACTCGACACACCATCGATCCGAACGCTTCACCGATGCTTCTACGATCGCCAACGCCTGCCTCTGGCAGGGCGCATGCGAGGTACCTGGGTCACCTGGCACTTGCCGGGCTGGCGCTGAGTGGCCTGGCCGGGGCGCCGGCCAGCGCCGAAACCCTGTTCACCATTCCCGGAAACGCTGTGGGAGGTGACATCGACATCTTTCTCACCAGCGGGGTCGCCACCACGGCCACCATCACCAACGCGGACGGTTCCTTCAACACCACCGTGCCCATTCCCGCCAACGGCACGGCGATCGTCACCATCCCCGACAGCGGCCGTATCGGCCCCCTGGGCACAGCCTCGGTGAACGGCTACAGCATCGATGCCCCGGACCCGTTCGCGGCCTACCTGATGGATGCCAATGTGCCGGTAGCCTCCAACGACATCACCAACCTGTTCCCGGACACCTCCCTGGGCACCAATTACCTGGTGATGGCAGCCACCAGCAGCCTGGTGCCCGACGGTTCACAAATTGCCGTGGTGGCCGGCACCAACGGTACCACGGTGACCATCACGCCTTCGGCGCCACTGACCACCGGCCAGCCGGCCGGCGTTCCCTTCGATGTGATGCTGAACCGGCTGGAGGCAATCGAGTTCCGCGCTTCCGGAACCGGCGATCTCACCGGTACCACCATCACTGCTACCCAGCCCATCGCGGTGTTCGGCGGCCACTTCTGCGCCAATGTGCCGGACGACACCGGCTTCTGTGACCACGTCATCGAGCAGCTTCCGGCCACCTCCGACTTCGGCACCCAGTTCGTGCTGGTACCCACCGAGCAGTCCGGCCCTGGCGACGTAGTCAAGATCCTCGCCCGCGACGACGGCACCGTGGTGACCTTCCAGGACAGCGGCGGCACCACGGTGCAGCCGACCTTGAACGCCGGGCAATCCCTCACCCTGCCGCCGGCGTTGGCGGAGAACACCCGGGTGACCAGCAACCACCCCATCCTGCTGGGTCAGTTCATGATCGGACAGGGCCTTGCCGGAGACGGCGACCCGGCGTTCTCCCTGGTGCCCGACCAGAGCCAGTGGCTCGATCGCTACATCTTCAATGTCCCGGCCGGGGACTACAACGACTTTCTGGAAATCGTCATCGAGGCCGCGGCGCTGGCCAGCCTGCAGTTGGACGGCGCGGCCGTGAATCCCGCCGGCTTTACCGCCGTGCCCGGCACCACCCTGGTGGCGGGCAACGTGAGCGTCGCCGACGGTTCCCATGTCATTGCGGCGAGTTCCAGCTTCATGCTGCTGGGATACGGTTTCAACAACAACTTCGCAAGCTACTTCGGCGTCGGCGGTTCGGGCATCTCTGGCGGCGGCGTCACACCACCACCGCCCAGTACCGACACCCCTGTCCCCACGCTCTCGTCCTGGGCGCTGACGGTACTGGGTGGGATGATCGGGCTGCTGGCCGCGACCCGGCTGCGGCGCCGCACCGGCTGACACGGCAGCAGTGGCACCCAAGGCCCGGGACTCCCGGGCCTTGTCGTTTCTGCACCATGACCGTGAATCACCACCGCCGGCGCGCGCCGCCACATGTGGTCCGCGCTGCTCGCCGGTGTGGACAATGCCAGCGCCGCCGGCTGGCGCGGCTGGCCATGAGCGTGGTGCTCGGCTAGTGGATCTATCAGGCTGTTGAAAAAAATGGGCTCATTGAGCGCGACCTCATCCCGGCGCTCGATTGCGAAACATCGCGGCGCCGAAAATGCCTCCGCCAAGCGATTTCGACAGCCATGCTACGACAACGCGCTCGCCGAGACCATCAACGGCCTCTACAAGGCCGAACTGATCCACCGTCGCGCGCCATGGAAAAGCAGGGAAGCCGTGGAACTGACCACGCTGGAATGGGTGACCTGGTTCAACCACCACCGCCTGCTCGGATCGATCGGCTATATCCCGCCGGCAGAGGCCGAGGCAAACTACTACCGGCAACTCGCCAGTCAGACAACCACTGTGGCGGCCCGATTTAAACCAAACAGCCTCCACCAAACCCGGGGCGGTTCAGTCGGCCACTCAAAGTTTCTTGAAAGCTGCAGCCGCGACCAGCCCAAGGTTTCCGAGGAACGTCTGACGGTAAATGCCGCTGCGTTTGAGGTGGATGAGACGAGGGATCAGGCTCATTTCGCGCGCCTTGGCAAAACGCTCCAATATTTCCAAATTTTCCGGGGTAAGCCGGTGACTCAGGACACTCAAGGCAGCGATGTTGCGGTCGTTCCAACCACGAAAGCGGCCCTGCCACAGCATGCGAATACGCTTGAAACGAGCCGGCCAGGTCGCGTTCATGCCGACCAAGTTGCCATCGTGCTGGCGATAGCGAAGCGTGGGCTCGGCGTCATAAAAAACCTGACCGCCACACCCGGTGACCACCATGTATACCCACCAGTCGTGGCTGATCACAGGCAGGTTATCTCCCGCTTCGCGCAGAAGATTCCGCGCAGCGTTATTGAAAACCATGGTGTTGCCACCACCAATGTTTTGTATCAGCGCATTGGCAAAACTTGGTGGCTTGGTGAAAAGCGGTGACAGGCCAATTTGGTTATTATTGGAGTCAATCAAGCGGGTACGCGAGCAGTACAAAGCTGGAATGTTTTCTGGAAGTGTAGTCAGCCATTCCACTGCACGGGTCAGCTTGTTGGGTTCCCAGATGTCGTCTTGGTCGGAATAGGCGTAGTAATCCGCGTCGATGCTAGCCTTGCACGTCAGCGAGAGAAAATTCGCCGCAAAACCTTCCGCTGGACCAAAGTGAATTGACAGTCGACCCTCTGGCCACTTCCGTTGATAGGCTTCGAGGATGGCGTGGGTGTCGTCTTCGGAGCCGTCATCAGAGGCCCAGACTTCCCAGTTGCGATAGGATTGCGCAGAAAATGAATCGAGTTGTTCTGCGAGATAGCGCTGCCCGCGATAGGTGCACAGCAGAATCGCCACTTTGGGTTGGGTAACGCCGGATATACTTAGCGCGCCCAGTTTGAGCATAGCTACCGCCTTCACGAAACCTGTTTCATAGTTAAAAGAATTTTTAAGGAACCGCTGATTTATTCCCCGCCCAGCGGCCCGATAAGCGCCGCCGCTGCGACAATACGCCCTGACCCGCAGCGGTGGTGAGGAAACGTCATGCAAACGAGCTTTTCCGATCTCGAGTACGCCAGCAAGAAAAAGCAGACGCGCCGCGAGCGTTTGCTGGCGCAGCTCGACGCGGTGACGCCGTGGGCACAGCTCGAGGCGGCGCTGGCGCCGTTCTACCCGGCTGGCAAGGGACCCGGCCGGCCGCCGCTGGGGCTCGCGCGCATGCTGCGTGATGGTACATCGCCCGGCAGTGCTTCGGGCTGTCCGATGAAGGCATCGAGGATGCGCTGTGCGACAGCCAGGCCATCCGCCGCTTCGTCGGCATCGATCTGGGACGCGAGGCGGCACCGGACGCCACCACGCTGCTGAGGTTCCGCCGCCTGCTCGAAACGCACGGCCTCACGCAGGTGATCTTCGAGACCATCCGCGATCACCTGGCGCGCGAGGGCCTGCTCCTACTGCTGCGCGAGGGCACGATCCCCGCTTTCGCGAGGACGGATGCGACGCTGATCGCCGCCCCGCCGTCCACCAACAACCGCGAGCACGCACGCGACCCGGACATGCATCAGGCCAAAAGGGAAACGCGTGGCACTTCGGCATGAAGGCGCTCATCGGCGTCGATCTCGACTCCGGTTTGGTGCACACGGTGCTGACCATGCCGGCCAACGTGAGTGACGTCACCCAGGCGCACGGCCTGCTGCATGGGCAGGAGACGGTCGCGCTCGGCGATGCCGGCTACCAGGGCGTCGACCAACGCCCCGAGAATCGGGACACGCCGGTGACCTGGCACGCGGCGCTGCGCCCGGGCGCGCGCCGGGCGCTGCCCGACGATGAGGTCGGCCACCGCAAGCGGCGCATCGAGCGCGTCAAGGCCGGCCTGCGGGCGAAGGTCGAGCACCCGTTTCACATCGTCAAGAACCTGTTCAAGTACCGCAAGGCTCGCTACCGGGGCCTGGCCCGGAACACCGCGCAGGTCGTGACCCTGTTTGGCCTCGCCAACCTGGTGCTGGCGAGCTGGCGGCTGCGCGCGCGGCACACCCTCAGTGCGTCCTGAAGAATGGGAAATGGGAGGCCAGGGGGCCAAAACCACCCCGTGACGGGCCAAA
>NZ_JAQVGQ010000024.1 GCF_028696615.1 Immundisolibacter sp.
GCGCCGTCGTGTACTGGGGTGCGCCGCTGCTGGCCAACGCCGGGCGGCGCCTGCAACTGGCGGCCGCGGCCGCGCAGTGCCTGATGGTCTGCTTCGGTACCGGCCCGGCGGACGGTGCCGGTTACGCGGCGCTGCGCCTGGCGGTGACGGCGGCCGACGGCCGGCTGCGCGTGACGGTGCTGAGGTGTCGCGGCCGGCGTGCCGGCCACAGCCTGCTGCACGGCGATATGTCGGCGGAAATGGGTTCATCGGCAGGCCGAAAAATTCCCTCCCTGGAATTTTTCGGCTCGCTGCAGCGCGGTGCACGCCCGCGCTGCGCTCCGGAAATCACGGTCTCACGCCGGTGATTTCCGCGGGGCCATCCTGTCCCGCACGGCGCGCGCTGATTTGTGCTCGCCGAGCCCTGCGCGCGGCATGAGGCGGCGGTCATGCCCTGGCTGTGCGCGTGGTGTGCGGACCTGCCGCTGGCGGCGCTGGCGCTGCCACCCGCCGAACCTGCGGCGGTATACGAGCAGACCGGCAGCCGGCAGTGGCTGCATGCCGTCAATGCCGCCGCCGCGCAGCGCGGGCTGACGCCCGGCCTGCCGCTGCCGGCCGCGCTGGCGCGTGTGCCGGGTTTGCTCACGCGCCGCCGCCGGCCGGCGGCCGAGCGCGCCGCGCTCGAGGGTCTTGCGCTGTGGGCCTATCGTTTCGGCACGCCGGTCACGCTGTGCGCGCAGCGGCAGGCGGCGTGGGTGCGGATCGGCCCGAGCGCGGCAGCGTTTGGCGGCTGGGCGGGATTGATCGGCGCCATCGGGGCCGACCAGCCGCCGCAGCCGGTGCATTTCGGCATCGCCCCCACGCTGGCGGCGAGCCTGCTGCTGGCGCGCGCCGGGGCCGGGCTCGGCCGGCCGGTGCGGGCGGTGCATGAAATCCTCGCCGCCATCGGGCGTCTGCCACTGTCCCTGCTGCCGCTGGAAGAAGCGGCGCTGCGTCTGCTGACCGACGCCGGCCTCAGGCGCATCGGCGAGGTGCTGGCGATCGCGCCGGCCGCGCTCGGCCAGCGCCTGGGGCCCGAGGCGGTGTTGGCGCTCGAGCGCCTGTGCGGCCGTGCGCCGGAAGCCGTGAGCGCGTTCACGCCGCCGGCGCGTTACCGGCGGCGGTTGGAGTTCGACCAGCCGGTCGACAGTCGCGAGGCGCTGTTGTTTCCGCTGCGCATGCTGCTTGGCGAATTCGCCGCGTATCTGCGCGCCCGCGACCGGGCGGTGCAGACCTTCACGCTGCGCTTTGCGGATTCGCGCCGGCGGGTCACCGCGCACGTCATCGGGCTTCTGGCGCCGACGCGCGATGCGGCGCGCCTGCTGCGGGTGCTGCGCGAGCGCCTGGAGCGCCTGGAGCTGCCGGACGGCGTGCTGGAGCTGACGCTCGCGGCGGACCGCTTCGAGCCGCCGCCGGTGCAGCAGGACGACCTGTTCGGCGCCGATGCGCGGCTTCGCGAGCGCCTGCTGGAGCTGCGCGAGCGGCTCGCGGCGCGCCTTGGCGAGGCGGCGCTGCGGCAGATCGCGGTGAGCCCGGATCGACTGCCGGAGCACGCCATGACCACGTCCGAGCAACCGGGTGTCGGTGATCGAAATGCCGTGGCCGGCACGCACCACCCGCCGCGCCCGCCCTGGCTGCTGGCGACCCCGCAGCGCCTGACGCCGGCGCGTTTACTGGGTCCGCCCGAGCGCATCGAGGCCGGCTGGTGGCAGGGCGCTGCCGGGCGCGACTACTTTTTGGCCGAGGACGACGCCGGGCGCCTGTGCTGGGTGTATCGGGATCTTCGCGACGGCGCCTTCTACCTGCATGGTCTGTGGCAATGAGCGGCTATGCCGAGCTGCACTGCCTGTCGAATTTCTCGTTCCAGCGCGGCGCCTCGCATCCGCAGGAGCTGGTGACGCGCGCCGCCGGGCTCGGCTACCGCGCGCTCGCGCTCACCGACGAGTGCTCGCTGGCCGGCGTCGTGCGTGCCTGGGAGGCGGCCAAGCCGCTTCGCCTGCCGCTCATCATCGGCAGCGAGTTTCAGCTCGCGGACGGCCCGAAGCTGGTCCTGCTCGCGCCCGACAAGGCCGCCTACGCGCAGCTCGGCGCGCTGATCACCCACGCCCGCCGGCGCAGCCCCAAGGGGCGCTATCGGCTGACGCTGGCCGATCTCGACAGCGGCACCGATCGCCTGCTGGCGCTGTGGCTGCCGCGCTGGCCGGCGCAGGGTATCGACGAGGCGACATTGGCCGGCGAGGCCGAGGCACTGGCGGCGCGCTTCGCCGACCGCCTGTGGCTGGCCTTCGAGCGCCTGCTGCATCCGCAGGACCGCGTGCGGCATGCGGCGCTCGCGGCGCTTGGCCGCCGGCTCGGCCGGCCGCTGGTGGCGAGCGGCGACGTGCACATGCACGTGCGCGAGCGCCAGCCGCTGCAGGACGTGCTGGCCTGCATCGGCGCCCACACGCACGTGCACGACCCGGCGGCGCCGCTGTTCCCGAACGCCGAGCGGCATCTGCGGGAACTCTCGGTGCTGCAAAAGCTCTACCCGGCGGCATTGCTCGGACAAACGCTGGCGATCGCCGAGCGCTGCACGTTTCGCCTCGACGAGCTGCGCTACCAGTACCCCGCGGAGCTGGTGCCGCCCGGCATGAGCGCGGCCGAGCACCTGCGCGCGCTCACCGAGGCCGGCATGCGCCGCCGCTACCCGGACGGCTGCCCGCCGGCGGTGCGCGCGCAGGTGGACAAGGAACTCGCGCTGATCGCCGAGCTCGGCTACGAGCATTACTTCCTCACCGTCGAGGAGCTGGTGGCATTCGCCCGCAGCCGCGGCATCCTGTGCCAGGGCCGCGGCTCGGCGGCCAACTCGGCGGTCTGCTACCTGCTCGGCGTGACCGAGGTCGACCCGGCGCGCATGGACCTGCTGTTCGAGCGCTTCATCTCGAAGGAGCGCGGCGAGCCGCCCGACATCGACATCGACTTCGAGCACCAGCGCCGCGAGGAGGTGATCCAGCACATCTACCAGAAGTACGGCCGCGAGCGGGCGGCGCTCGCCTGCACCGTGCAGTGCTACCGCACGCGCGGCGCGCTGCGCGACGTCGGCAAGGCGCTCGGTCTCACCGTGCAGCAGGTGGATGCCGTGAACCGCGCGCTGGCCTGGTGGGACGACGAGACGGCGCTTCCGGCGCAGCTGCAAAAGCAGGGCTTGGCGCCCGACGGCGCCACCGTGCGCCATTTGCTCAGGCTCACGCGCGAGCTGACCGGCATGCCGCGGCATCTGTCGCAGCACGTCGGCGGCTTCGTCATCTCGCAGCGGCCGCTGAGCGAACTGGTGCCGGTTGAGAACGCCGCCATGGCCGAGCGCACCGTCATCCAGTGGGACAAGGACGACCTCGACGCGATGGGCATCCTCAAGGTGGACGTGCTGGCGCTCGGCATGCTGTCGGCGCTGCGGCGCTGTCTGGAGCTGGTCGGTGCCCGGCGCGGGCGGCCGTTTCGGCTGCAGGACATCCCGGCCGAGGATGCCGCCACCTACGCCATGATCGGCCGCGGCGAGACCACCGGCGTGTTCCAGATCGAGAGCCGGGCGCAGATGTCCATGCTGCCGCGCCTGAAGCCCAGGACGTTCTGGGATTTGGTGATCGAGGTCGCCATCGTGCGCCCGGGGCCGATCCAGGGCGACATGGTGCATCCGTACCTGCGTCGCCGGCAGGGCCTGGAGCCCGTGCACTACCCGAGCGACGAACTGCGCCAGGTGCTGGCGCCGACGCTCGGCGTGCCGCTGTTCCAGGAACAGGTGATGTCGATCGCCATCCGCGCCGCCGGCTTCACGCCGGGCGAGGCCGACCAGGTGCGCCGCTCGATGGCTGCCTGGCAGCGCAAGGGCGGGCTCGACCGGTTTCGCGACAAGCTGCTGGCCGGCATGGCGGCGCGCGGTTACGACGCCGACTTTGCCGAAGCCATCTACCGGCGGATTCTCGGCTTCGGCAGCTACGGCTTTCCGATGAGCCACGCGGCGAGCTTCGCGCTACTCACCTACGCCTCCTGCTGGCTGAAGTGCCACGAACCGGCCGCGTTCTGCGCCGCGCTGCTGAATTCGCAGCCGCTCGGCTTCTACGCCCCGGCGCAGCTCATCAACGAGGCGCGCCGCATGGGCGTGTGCTTTCGGCCGGTGGACGTGCAGCGCAGCGCCTGGGACTGCACGCTCGAGGCCGGTCCGGACGGCGCGCCCGAAGTGCGGCTTGGTCTCAATCAGGTGCGCGGCCTGCCGGCCGCAGAAGGGCAGGGGATCGTCACGGCGCGTGCGGCGGGGCCGTTTGGCTCGGTGCAGGATCTCGCCGAGCGGGCCGGACTCGGCCGGCGCGCGCTCGACGCGCTGGCGGGTGCCGGGGCGCTCGCGAGTCTCGCCGGGCACCGCCACGGCGCGCACTGGCAGGCGGCCGGCGTGCGCCGCAGCCGCGACCTGCTGGCCGGGCAGGCGCCGCGCGAGGCGCCGGTAGCGCTGCCGCCCCCGCGCGAGGGGCAGGACATCGCGGCCGATTACCGCAGCCTTGGCCTCACGCTCGGCCGCCACCCGCTCGCGCTGCTGCGCGGCCGGCTCGATCACCGGCGCGTTTGCACCGCCGCGGCGCTGGCCGGCCTGCCGGATGGGCGGTTGGTGCGCGTGGCGGGCATCGTCACCCACCGCCAGCGGCCGGGCACGGCGTCGGGCGTGGTGTTCGTGACGCTGGAGGACGAAACCGGCAGCGTGAATCTGGTGGTCTGGCCGCGCGTGCTGCAGGCGCAGCGTGAGGCCGTGCTAGGTGCCCGGCTGATGCTGGTGCACGGCCACCTGCAGGCGGCCGACGGCGTGATCCACGTGGTGGCCGGGCGTGTCGAGGACGCCTCGCACCTGCTCGGCGGACTGGCGGTCGAGTCGCGGGATTTTCACTGAGAGCTTGTGAATTTTTCAAGCTCTCAGGCCGGCCAGGGATGGCCGGACGCGAATCGAGCACGCAAGGGCTTGATTCGCGGGAGCACGTCCGGGCGTGTACCGGACGTGCGACGCAAGAAATGCGCAGGACTCGCATTTCTTCACAAACTCTGAGCCTGCACCAGGATCGGCGCACGCTGCGCTGCCGTGCACACGGCTGGCGCACGGGTGGCTGTGGCGGCCGGCAGGCAATGGCGCGCCGGTGGTCGATGGCGTAATGGCAGGCTTTTTGCACCCAAAACTGCGGCTCGTCCCCCGATGGCATAGCGCGAGGCACCGTCATGACCACCAAGCTCAAGTCCAGTCTGGGTCCCCTGCACCTGTGGGGCATCGCTGTCGGCCTGGTGATTTCCGGCGAATACTTCGGCTGGAGCTACGGCTGGGGCACGGCGGGCACGCTGGGCTTTCTGGTGACCACGGTGCTGGTGGCCAGCATGTACGCCGCCTTCATTTTCAGTTACACGGAACTGACGGCCGCCATCCCGCACGCGGGCGGGCCGTTCGCGTACAGCCGGCGCGCGTTCGGGCCGACAGGCGGGCTGATCGCCGGGTTCGCCACGCTGATCGAATTCGTGTTCGCGCCGCCGGCCATCGCGCTCGCCATCGGCGCGTATCTAAACGTGCAGTTCCCGGCGCTCGATCCGAAGACGGCGGCCGTCGGGGCCTACGTGGTCTTCATGGGGCTCAACATTCTGGGCGTGCAGATCGCCGCCACCTTCGAGCTCGTCGTCACGCTGCTGGCGGTGCTGGAACTTTTGGTATTCATGGGCGTGGTGGCGCCGGGATTCAGCGTGAGCCAGTTCGTGCTGAACGGCTGGGCCGGCGGCGAACGGTTCGGCGGCGCGGCGCTGGCTGGAATTTTCGCCGCCATCCCGTTCGCCATCTGGTTTTTCCTTGCCATCGAGGGCGCGGCCATGGCCGCCGAGGAGGCCAAGAACCCCAAGCGCACCATCCCGCTCGCCTACATCAGCGGCATCCTGACGCTGCTGGTGCTGGCCTTCGGGGTGATGATCCTGGCCGGCGGGGTGGGCGACTGGAAGGCGCTGTCCAACATCAACGACCCGTTGCCGCAGGCGATGAAAACCGTGGTCGGCGCCAGTTCCGGCTGGCTGCACATGCTGGTGTGGATCGGCCTGTTCGGGCTGGTGGCGAGCTTCCACGGCATCATCCTGGGCTACTCGCGGCAGTTCTTTGCACTCGCCCGCGCGGGTTACCTGCCGCCGGCGCTCGCGGCGCTGCACGCGCGCTTTCGCACGCCGCATCGGGCGATCGTTGCCGGTGGACTGATCGGTATCGCCGCCATCTACAGCGACGGCGTGGTCAAGCTGCAGGGCATGAGCCTGACGGCGGCCATGATCACCATGTCGGTGTTCGGCGCCATCGTCATGTATATCCTGAGCATGGCGAGCCTGTTCAAACTGCGCCGCAGCGAACCGGCCCTGGAGCGACCGTTCCGGGCGCCGGGCTATCCCGTGGTGCCGGCCATTGCGCTGGCGCTGGCGGTGGTATGCCTGCTGGCGATGGCCTGGTTCAATCCGCTGATCGGCGCGCTGTTTGCGGGATTCATGGTGGTGGGTTACGTGTACTTCCAGCTGACGGCGCACCAGCGCGCCAAGGCGCCCGCCGATGCCCTGCTGGAGCGGGCCTGAGCGCCGCGGCGGTGTGACGCATGGCCTACCGCAGCAGCGTCGGCGTGCGCGGTTACGTGTTCGCCGATTTGCGGGACGTGCTGGCCAAGGCCAGCCCGGCCCGTTCGGGCGACTACCTGGCGGGCCTCGGCGCCACCAGCTACGAGGAGCGCATGGCGGCGCGCCTGCTGCTGGCCGACCTGCCGCTGCGCACGTTCCTCGACCAGCCGCTGATTCCGTACGAAACCGACGAAGTCACCCGCCTGATCGTCGACCGCCACGACGCGGCGGCCTTCGCCCCGGTGAGCCACCTCACGGTCGGGGATTTCCGCAACTGGCTGCTGCTGGACAGCACAGACAGCGCCGCGCTCACGGCACTCGCCCCCGGCCTCACGCCGGAGATGGTGGCCGCGGTGAGCAAGCTGATGCGCAATCAGGACCTGATCCTGGTGGCGCGCAAGTGCCGGGTGGTGACGCGGTTTCGCAACACCATCGGCCTGCCGGGGCATCTGGCCGTGCGCCTGCAGCCGAACCACCCGACGGACGACCTCAAGGGCATCGCCGCGAGCACGCTCGACGGGCTGCTGTACGGCGCCGGCGACGCGGTGGTCGGCATCAACCCGGCCGGCGATTCACTCGCCACCATGCACGGTCTTTGGCAGATGCTGGACGAGCTTCGCACGCGCTTCGACATTCCCATGCAGAGCTGCGTGCTGACGCACGTGACCACGCAGATAAAGGCCATCGAGCAGGGCGCGCCGGTCGATCTGGTGTTCCAGTCGATCGCCGGCACCGAGGCGGCCAACGCGAGCTTCGGCGTGTCGCTCGCGCTGCTGCGCGAGGCGCGTGAGGCGGCGCTGTCGCTCGGGCGCGGCACGCTCGGCGACAACGTCATGTACTTCGAGACCGGGCAGGGCAGCGCGCTGTCGGCCGGCGCGCACCACGGCGTCGACCAGCAGACCTGCGAGGCGCGCGCCTACGCGGTGGCGCGCGAGTTCCGGCCGCTGCTCACCAACACCGTGGTCGGCTTCATCGGCCCGGAATACCTCTACGACGGCAAGCAGATCATCCGCGCGGGACTGGAAGACCACTTCTGCGGCAAGCTGCTCGGCGTGCCCATGGGCTGCGACGTGTGCTACACGAACCACGCCGAGGCCGACCAGGACGACATGGACACCCTGCTGACGTTGCTCGCCAACGCCGGGGTCAACTTCATCATGGGCATTCCGGGCGCGGACGACATCATGCTGAATTACCAGAGCACCTCATTCCACGACGCGCTCTACTTGCGCGCGTTGCTGGGCCTGAAGCGTGCGCCGGAGTTCGAGGCCTGGCTGGCGAGTATGGGCATTGCGGACGCGCAGGGCCGGCTGCGGCAGATCGGTCACGCGCACCGCCTGCTGCAAGGGCTGCCGCGGCTGTGAGCGGGCCGATCGAGTCGTCGCCTGCGGTCAGCACGCTGGTGCAGGACAACCCGTGGCAGGCGCTGCGCCGCCACACCGCGGCGCGCATCGCGCTAGGCCGGGTCGGTGCCAGCCTGCCGACCGACGAGGTGCTGCGCTTCGGCCTCGCCCACGCGCAGGCGCGCGATGCGGTGCTGCGACCGCTCGACTGCGAGGTGCTGCAGCGCGAACTGGCCGCCGACGGCTGGCGGGTGCTGCGCGCCCGCAGCCAGGCGCCGGGGCGTCGTGATTACCTGCTGCGCCCCGATCTTGGGCGGCGCCTGCGCGAGGCGGACCGGGCGGCGCTGGCCGCGCAGCCTGCGGCGGCGGAACTGGCGATCGTGGTGGCCGATGGCCTGTCGTCGTGCGCCGTGCAGCAACACGTGCGGCCACTGCTGGCGGAGTTTCGAAGCCGCTTCGACACCGACTGGGAGAACACGCCGCTGGTGCTGGTCGAGCAGGGGCGGGTGGCGATCGGCGATGACATCGGCGCGGCGCTCGGCGCCCAACTGGTGGTGGTGCTGATCGGCGAGCGGCCGGGTTTGAGTTCGCCGGCGAGCCTCAGCATTTATCTCACCTTCGCGCCGCGCCCGGGGCGCACGGACGGCGAGCGCAACTGCATTTCCAACGTGCGCCCGCAGGGTCTGGACTACCCGCTGGCCGCCCACAAGCTCGCCTACCTGTGCCGGGCCGCGCTGCGCTTGCAGCTGACCGGCGTCGGCCTCAAGGACGACAGCGATTTGGGCGTTTTGCCGGGGTGAGCCGGCTCGAACAGGTGTCGATTGGCCCTCTCCCCCGGCCCCTCTCCTGCGAGCGGGAGAGGGGTGCGCAGCCCGCGCACGGGAATCGCCTTTAGGAAACGCCGAAAAATCCCGTTCCTGGAATTCTTCATCTCGCTGCGGCGCGGCACACGCCCGCGCTGTGAGCAATGAATCAAGGGCTTGCCGCCATCGATTCATGCCGGGGCATCCCGCCCCGGACGCAACCGCCGAATGAACCGTTTCCTCAACCGTCAGCGCCCGCCGGCCACGCCGCGCCCGATCAGCCGCCGCCATTCGCGGTACTGCCCGTAGTAGAGCGTCTCGTCCATGATGTCCGGGCCGCTCGATTCGGGCGTGATGCCGAGCTGGCGGGCCAGCTCGTCGGGGCCCTTGACCATGCGCGTCATGCCGCGGTCGTAGCCCTGCTGCCAGGCCACGTAGCGGGCCTGGAAGCCCTGCTGGCAGGCTTCGAATTCGGTCAGGTCGTCCGGTGTCGCCATGCCGGTGGCGTTGAAGAAGTCCTCGTACTGGCGGATGCGCCGCTCGCGCTGGCCGCGGCTCTCGCCCTTGGGGGCGATGCAGTAGATCTGTACCCGCGTGAGGCCGGGTTCGAGCGGAAACCAGACGCGGATTTGCGACGATGCCTGCTCCATCAGGTTCACGTTGGGGTACACGAGCAGGTTGCGCTGGCGGCGCAGCATCCACTCGGCGTACACCTCGCCCATGCGCGCCCTGACCTCGTCGGCGCTGTCCCACAGCGGGCGGTTTTCCGGCCGCGGGAAGGTGCTCCAGACCATGGCGTGGCCGCGGCCGAGGTCGTAGCAGCCGGTGCGCCCGGCCAGCGCGTTCTTGTCGAAACCGGACTTGACCCGGTCCTGGCGCCCGGCGCTTTCCAGGCGCCGCTGCAACACGCCCACGTAGTTGCCGTGCACGGTGGTGAAGTGGTAACCGTCGATGCCGTTCTCGCACTGCATCTTCCAGTTGCCGCGGTAGGTGTAGGTGGAGCTGCCGCGCAGCACCTCGATGCCGTCCGGCCCCATGCCGGCCAGCATGTCGATGAACGGGCGCGTGTTGCCGAGGTGTTCCTCGAGCGCCGGCACGTCGGCGTTCAGGCTGGCGAACACGAAGCCCTTGTACACGCCCACGCGCGGCACCGGGGTGAGGTCGTGGCTTTGGTTCAGGAACGCCGGCGGGTAGGCGCCCTTGTCCTGGTCCTTGATGTCCACGCAGCGCCCGGCGCTGTCGAACACCCAGCCGTGGTAGGGGCAGGTGATGAATTTCTGGTTGCCGTGGGCGGTGCGGCACAGCGCCGCGCCGCGGTGCGGGCAGGCGTTCATGAAGGCGTGCACGGCGCCGCTCGCGTCGCGGGTGACGATGACCGGCTGGCGACCCATGCGGGTGCGGAAAAAGTCGTGCGGCCTGCCGACCTGGCTTTCGTGGCACAGGAAAATCCACGTGCCCTCGAAGATGTGCTTCATCTCGAGCTCGAACAGCTCCTGGTCCGTGAACAGGTCGCGGCTGACCTCGAACTGCCAGCTGTCCGGCCGGTCGACGATGAGCTGATCGATGTCGTTTGGTTTCATGGTGTGGGTTCCCCGCCTCGTGGTCGAAACGGGGCCACTGTGGCCCGGCCGCCGGCGCGGTTCTTGACGGGTGTCAATGCCGCCGCGTCTGCGGTGGCAGGGCTTACTCGGCCTGCGCGCCGAGCGCATCCAGCGGCTGCGCGATGTCGGGCGGCAGCTCGTTGTTGATGGCCACCGCGTACAGCACCACCAGCAGCGCCACCAGCGCGCCGCCGGTGATGGCCACCGCCCGGCTGCGCAGGTAGTGGCGCAGCGCGCCGAAGTTGAGCGTGAGGTGGGCCAGCATGGCCGCCACCATGACCAGGCCGAACAGCTTGTGCACCGGGTGCATCTGGATGGTGAACGACGGCCTTTCGATGACGAACATCAAAAGGCCCGAGGTCGACATGGCGATGAACGACACGAACAGCGTGACGGCGACGAGTTTGCGGAACATGGCGGCACTCCAGGGCGGGTGGGGGAGCGCCGGCAGTGTAAGAGAAGCGTCGATCGACTCGGCGCATGGCTCGCTGATCCATCGGCCGCTGGCGCGCCTGCGCCGGCCGGCCCGCGGTGTACACTTGCCGGCCGCCGCCGACGGCCGTCGGACGGCGCTTTTTTTGTCTTCAAAAAGCGGGGATTCGTGCCATGGGCATGGAAGATCGGGACGGCGTCATCTGGTTCGATGGGGAAATGGTTCCCTGGCGCGAGGCCAAGGTGCACGTACTGACCCATTCCCTGCACTACGGCATGGGCGTGTTCGAGGGCGTGCGCGCCTACAAGACCGCCCGCGGCACGGCGCTGTTTCGCCTGCCCGAGCACATCGAGCGCCTGTTCACCTCGGCGCACATCCTGCAGATGCACATCCCGTTCAGCCGCGAGCAGATCGCCGACGCCTGTCTGGCGGCCATCCGCGACAACGGCCTTGAAGACGGCTACGTGCGCCCGCTGGTGTTCTACGGTTCCGAGGCGATGGGCGTGAGCGCGCCGAACCTGTCGGTGCACGTGGCGATCGCCGCCTGGAAATGGGGTGCTTACCTGGGCGAAGGCGCGCTCGAGCGCGGCGTGCGCCTGCGCACGTCGTCGTACGCGCGCCACCACATCAACGTGACCATGTGTCGCACCAAGGCCACCGGCAATTACATCAACTCCATGCTGGCGCTGCGCGAGGCGCAGGCCTGCGGCTACGACGAGGCGCTGCTGCTGGACGTGGACGGCTACGTGGCCGAGGGCAGCGGCGAGAACGTGTTCCTGGTCCGCAAGGGCGTGATCTACACCCCGGACATCACCGCCGCGCTCGAGGGCATCACCCGCGACACGGTGATCACGCTGGCGCGCGATGCCGGCTACGAGGTGCGCGAGAAGCGCATCACGCGCGACGAGGTGTACATCGCCGACGAGGCGTTCTTCACCGGCACGGCCGCCGAGGTGACGCCGATCCGCTCGCTGGACGACCGGGTCATCGGCGAGGGTCGCCCCGGCCCGGTCACGCGCGCCCTACAGGAACGTTATTTCGATACCGTCAACGGCCGCAACGAGGCCCGTCTCGATTGGCTGACGCCGGTGAAGTGAGGCTGTCATGACGCGCGAAATCCCCGCTAACGCCCAGAACCGCTACGAGGTCACCCTGCGTGACCTGCCGCTGTGCTGCCCCATGCCGGGCATGAGCCTGTGGAACTCGCACCCGCGGGTGTACCTGCCGATCGCCGAGACCGGCCAGGAAAAATGCCCCTATTGCGGGGCGGTGTACGTGCTGGTGCGCGAGGCTGGCAACGCTGCAGCCTGAGGCACGCGCGCCTGCGGTGCTGGTCGTCGGCCCGTCGTGGGTCGGCGACATGGTGATGATCGAGCCGCTGCTGGCGCTGCTCAAGACTCGCCGGCCGGCACCGGCCATCGACGTGCTGGCGCCGGCCTGGTCGCGCCCGCTGCTCGCGCGCATGCCGGCGGTGCGGCGCGCCATCGATTTGCCGATCGGCCACGGCGCGCTGGCGCTTGGCGAACGCTGGCGCCTCGGCCGGGCGCTGCGCGGCCGGTATGCGCAGGCCATCGTGCTGCCGGGGTCGTGGAAGTCGGCGCTGATCCCGTTTTTCGCCGGCATCCCCAAGCGCACCGGCTTCGTGCGCGAGTTGCGCTTCGGGCTGCTGAATGACATCCGGCGCCTGGACAAGCGCGCCCTGCCGATGACGGTGCAGCGCTTCTGGGCGCTCGGCGCCGCGCCGGGCACGCCGCCGCCGGCGCGGCTTTCGCCGCGTTTGCGCAGCGATCCGGCCGCCGTGGCCGCCACACGCCGGGCGTTCGGTCTTGGCAGCCAGGCGCCGGCGCTGGTGCTGTGTCCGGGTGCCGAATACGGCCCGGCCAAGCGCTGGCCGGCGGCGCATTTCGCCGCCGTGGCGCGCCATTATTTGGCCAAGGGCTGGCAGGTGTGGCTGCTCGGTTCGGCCAAGGACGCGCCGGTCACCACGGCCATCGCCGTTCTGGCGCCGGGGGCGGTCGATCTGGCCGGGCGCACCGATCTTGGCGCGGCCTGCGACCTCATCGCCGCGGCGGCGCTGGTGGTCAGCAACGACAGCGGCCTGATGCACGTGGCGGCCGCCTTCGGCCGGCCGCTGGTGGCGGTGTACGGCTCGTCCGATCCGGGTTTCACGCCGCCGCTGTCCGACCGCGCGCGGGTGCTGTCACTGCATCTGTCGTGCAGCCCGTGCTTCGAGCGCGAATGCCCGCTCGGGCACCTGAAGTGCCTGCAAGACCTCGCGCCGGCCCGGGTGATCGAAGCCGCCGACGCGCTGCTCGCATGAAGCTGCTGCTGATCAAGACCTCGTCGCTGGGCGACGTGCTGCACGCGCTGCCGGCGCTCACGGAAGCCAAGGCGCACATCCCGGCGCTCGACTGCCACTGGGTGGTGGAGGAGGGCTTCGTGGACATTCCCGCCTGGCACCCGGCGGTGAGTGCCGTGCTGGCGGTGGCCATCCGCCGCTGGCGGCGCGCGCCGCTCGCGGCGCTGCGCCAAGGCGAGCTCGGGCGGTTTTTCGCGCGCCTGCGCGCCGAGCGTTACGACTGCGTGCTGGACGCGCAGGGCCTGCTCAAGACCGCACCCATCACGCTGCTGTCGCGCGGGCCGCGGGTCGGCTTCGACCGGCGCAGCGCCCGCGAGGGCCTGGCGAGCGTCTGCTATGACCGCGCGGTGCCGGTCGACCGGCGCCAGCACGCGGTGCAGCGGCTGCGCAGCCTGTTCGCGGCAGCGCTCGGCTACGAGGTGTCGGCCACACCGCCCGACTACGGCATCGACCGCGCGCGCCTGCCGCCGGCCGCGCAGCAGGGCGATTACTTCATGTTTCTGCACGGCAGCACCTGGCCGAGCAAGCTGTGGCCGCAGGCGCATTGGCGAGCGCTGATCGCGCGCGCCGGGCAGGTTGGCTTGAAGGTGCTGCTGCCGTTTGGCAATGCCGACGAACGCCAGCGGGCGCAGGCGCTGGCGCAGGGATTCCCGCATGCCCGGGTGCTGCCGCCGCTTGGCCTGCCGCAGCTGGCCGCTACGCTGGCCGGCGCGCGGGCGGTGGTGGGCGTGGACAGCGGGCCGACGCACCTGGCCTGTGCGCTCGGCACGCCGACCGTGTCCATTTACGGCGCCACCGATCCCGCCCTCACCGGCACCTGGGGCGCGCGCCAGCGGCGCATGCAGGCGCGCTTTGCCTGCGCGCCGTGTCTGAAACGTGTGTGCCGGTTCCCGGCCGGCGCGGCGCTGCATCCGCCCTGCTACGGCGCGCTCGATGCCGAGGCCGTGTGGGCGCAGTTGCAGAGCCTCGGGTTGGCGCCATGAAGATCGCGTTCTGTCTTTTCAAATACTTTCCCTACGGCGGCCTGCAGCGCGACGCGCTGCGCATCGCCCGGCTGCTGCTGGATCGCGGGCACCGGGTGGAGTTCTTCACGCTCGACTGGCAGGGCGAGCGCGATGCGGCGCTGCCGGTGCACCTGCTGCCGGCGCGCGGGCTTGCCAACCACGCCCGCTATGCACGCTTTGCCCGCGCATTTGCCGCGGTGGCGCGCGGTTTCGATGGCCGGGTCGGCTTCAACAAGCTGCCGGGGCTGGACGTGTATTACGCCGCCGATAGCTGTTTTGTGGCGCGCATGGCCAGGCGGCCGTTCTGGCACCGGCTGACGGGCCGCTACCGCGCTTTCGTGGCGGCGGAGGGGGCGGTGTTCGCGCCTTGGTCGCGCACGCACATCCTCGCCATCTCGGCCGCCGAGGCGCGGCGCTATCAGGCCGCCTGGGGGACGCCCGCCGAGCGCTTTCATCCGTTGCCGCCCGGCATCACCACCGACCGCCGCGCCGGACCGGATGCGCCCGCCTTGCGCGCGAGTCTGCGTGCCGAGTTCGGCATCGCGCCGGACGAGTTTTTGCTGCTGGCGGTCGGCTCCGGCTTTCGCATGAAGGGCCTGGACCGCAGCATCGAGGCGCTGGCGGCCTTGCCGGAGGCGCTGCGCGCGCGCACGCGCCTGATCGCCATCGGCCGCGACAAACCGGGCGAATTTCAGCGCCTGGCGCGCCGGCTCGGGGTGGCCGATCGGTTCACCATCCTGCCGGGGCGCGACGACATCCCGCGCTTTCTGCAGGGCGCCGATCTGCTGCTGCACCCGGCGCGTTACGAGAACACCGGCGCGGTGCTGATCGAGGCGGTGGTGGCGGGTCTGCCGGTGCTGGCGACGGACGTCTGCGGCTACGCCGAACACGTGGCGGCAAGCGGCTGCGGGCGCCTGCTCGGCGATCCGTTCTCGCAGGCCGAGCTGAACGCCGCGCTCGCCGCGGCGCTCGGCGGCCCGCAGCGTCCCGCCTGGCGCGCGGCCGGCATCGCCTACGGGCAAAGCCACGACCTGTGGCATTTGCACGAGCGCGCGGCGGATGCCATCGAGCAGGTGCTGGCGCGATGATCCTGCAGCTCGAACCCGAAATTGCCCAAGCGCTCGGCGCCGACCCGTTCACGGCGCTGATGCAGCTGCCGGGCGAGGTTTACCGCGCCACCGGCGGGCGTCAGACGCTGCGCGTCGAGATCGCCGGGCAGGCGTATTTCTTGAAGCGCCATCACGGCGTCGGCTGGCGGGAGATTTGGAAGAACCTGCTGCACCTGCGCCTGCCGGTGCTGGGCGCGGCGACCGAGGTGCGCGCCATCCGACGCCTCACGCAGCTTCACGTGCCGACGCTGCACTGCGCCGGCTGGGGGCAGCGTGGCTGGAACCCGGCCCGCCGGCAGTCGTTCGCGCTCACCCGCGCGCTCGACGACACGGTGAGCTTGGAGGATTTGTGCGCCGACTGGGGCCACACGGCCGGCGATCTCGCGCGCCTGCGCTTGAAGCGCGCGCTGCTGCGGCAGCTCGCCGGCATCGCCCGCACGCTGCACGAAAACGGCGTCAATCATCGCGATTTTTATCTGTGCCATTTCCTGCTGCGCCGGGACAGTCCCGGCCTTCGCGAGCCCGGCGGCCGGCTCGAGCTGCACCTGATCGACCTGCACCGGGTGCAGCTGCGCGCCCGCACGCCGCACCGCTGGCGCGTCAAGGACATCGCCGGGTTGTATTTTTCGGCGCTCGATGCGGGCCTCACGCGCACCGACTGCCTGCGCTTCATGCGCCTTTACAGCGCCGCTGCGCTGCGCACCGAGCTCGGGCGTGCGTTCTGGCGGCAGGTGCGCCGGCAGGCGGCGCGCCTGTACCGCAAGGCGCACGGGCGCGGGCCGCGCCTGCCGCTGTGAACGCCACGCCCGACCTGCCGCTGCGCCTCACCGTGCCGGGGTTCGGCAGCGTGCGCTGTGCGCGGGCGCTGCGCGTGCTGCCCGGCCGGCGCTGGACGCTCGCCGGCACGCTCGAACACGACGGCCGGCCGGTGGTGGCCAAGCTGTTTTTGGGTGGCCGGGCCAGGCGGTATTTCGCGCGCGAGCGGCGCGGACTCGAGGCGCTGCACGCGCGCGGGCTCGATGCGCCCGAGCTGCTGTACGCCGGGCCGTGCGCCGAACCGGCCGGCTGGCTCATCGTCACCGTCTGGCTGCCAGGCAGCCCGGGCGACGCGCTCGGCGAGGCGGCTTTGGTGGCGGTGCTGCGCGCGGTGGCGCTGCATCACGCGCACGGCATCGAGCAGCGCGACGCGCATCTGGGCAATTTTCTGGTGCGCGGCGGCGTGGCCTGGACGCTCGACGGCGCCGGTATCCGCGCCGGCCGGGCGCCGCTGCCGGCGCGCCGGGCGCGGCGCAATCTCGCGCAGTGGCTGGCGCAATTCCCGCCGTCGCTAGATGCCCGCCTTGGCGAGTGGTGCGCGCTGTATGGGCGCCTGGCGGCGCCGCTGGAGCGTGCGACGCTGCAGCGCGCGCTCGACCGCGCCCGGCGCCGGCGCGAGGCCGAGTGCATTGACAAGGCGCTGCGCAGCTGCACGGCCTTCGTGGCCCTGCGCAGCCTGCGGCGGTTTGCGGTGCTCGACCGCCGCGACGACGCGCCGCAGCTGCGGGCCTGGCTAGACGCGCCGGACGCGCCCTACGAGGACCTGCGCGCGCAATGGCTCAAGCGCGGCAACAGCGCCAGCGTGCTGCGCGTGGAGCTGGACGGCCGGGTGCGGGTGATCAAACGCTACAATCTGAAAAACCTTGCGCACCGTTTGCGGCGCTTGTGGCGGCCGAGCCGCGCCTGGCACAGCTGGCGCAACGCGCAGCGCCTGGCCCTGTGGGGCCTGCCGACGCCGCGGCCCGTGGCGCTGCTGGAACACCGGTTCGGCTGGCTGCGGGGCCGTGCCTGGTACGTCTGCGAGTGGGTGGCGGGCGAGTCCCTGGCGCAGGTGCTGCCGGCCGCCGATCCGCCGCGGCGCGACTTGCTGCTGGACCGCCTGTGCGCGCTGCTGGCAGACCTGGCGCGCCTGCGCCTGACGCACGGTGACCTCAAGGCCACCAATCTGCTGGTCGATCAGGACAATCAATTGATGCTGCTGGACCTGGACGCCCTGCGCCGGCATCGGCGCCGGGCCACCTTCGAGCGCGCCCTGGCGCGCGACATCGCCCGTCTGCGCGCCAACTGGGCCGATGACGCCGAGCTGCTGGCGGCGCTCGACGCCGCGCTCACCGCCGCGGGGCTGGCGCGATGATCGTGCTGGGTCTGTCGGGGGCGGTGAATCACGACGCCTCGGCGGCGCTGCTCATCGACGGCGAGATCGTCGCCGCGGCGGAGGAAGAACGCTTCATCCGCGACAAGCACGCCAAGGGCCGCCAGCCGGTCGAGGCGGCGCGGTTCTGTCTTGCTCAGGCCGGCATCCGCCCCGAGCAGGTCGACGCCATCGCCTATCCCTACGCGCCGATCAGCCTGTTCTCGTCGCCGGCCCGCTGGCACTACGCGGCGCGCCACTGGTACGCCCCGGATCGGGCACTGGTGGCGCTGTTCGCCGGCAACCGACGCTTTACGCGTAACCGCCGCCGGGCGCTTGCCATGCTGGGCGAGCTTGGTTTTGCGAACGCCGGCGCGCGTTTCGTGCCGGTGGAGCACCATCTCGCGCACGCTTCGAGCGCCTACCACCTGTCGGGCTTCGACGGCAAAGTCGCCATCCTCGGCATCGACGGCCGCGGCGAGTACGCCACCACGTTCTTTGGCTACGGCCAGGCCGGCCGCATCCACAAGCTCGCCGAGTTCTACGAGCCCGATTCGCTGGGCGGCCTGTACGGCGCCATCACCGAATACCTCGGCTTCGAGATGCTGGACGGCGAGTTCAAGGTGATGGGTATGGCGCCCTACGGCGACCCCGATCGCTACGACCTGTCGCGCCTGCTGCGCTGCGACGGCCGGCGCCTGCGCGTGAACAATCGCCTGGTGAACGTGGTCGGCCTGCGCCGCTACAAGCGCGCCGGCAAGGGCTATTTTTTCAGTCCGAAGCTGGTCGACTGGCTCGGCCCGCCGCGGCAGGGCGACGCCATCGACGAGCCCTACATCCACTACGCGGCGGCGGTGCAGAAGCTGCTGGAAGACACCGTGCTGCGGCTGGTGCAAACGCATCTCGGGCCCGTGCTCGCCGAAGGCGGCCAGCTCGCCTATGCCGGCGGCGTGGCGCTCAACGTGAAGCTCAACCAGCGCCTGCTGGCGCTGCCGGACGTGCGGCGGCTATTCGTGCAGCCGGCGGCGGGCGATGCCGGCACCGCGCTCGGCGCGGCCACCTACGTGGCGGCGGCGGCCGGCGATGCGATCCAGCCGCTGCGGCACGTGTACCTCGGGCCGAGTTACAGCACCGACGAGTGCCTGGCAGCCTGCGCTGTCCATCCGGCGCGGCCGGCGTTCCGGCGCCTGGACGACACCCTGACCACGGCCGCCGACATCCTCGCCGCCGGGCATCCGCTCGCCTGGCTGCAGGGACGCATGGAGTTCGGGCCGCGTGCGCTCGGCAACCGCAGCATCCTCGGCAACCCGGCATCGCCCGGCATCGCCGAGCGCATCAATGCGCAGATCAAGTACCGCGAGCGCTGGCGGCCGTTCTGCCCGTCGGTGTCGGATCGCGTGGCGGCGGACATCATCGGCACCGACCACCCGGCGCCGTTCATGACCTTCACCTTCGACGTCGCCCCCCACTGGAAGCCGCGCATCCCGGAAGTGGTGCACGAGGACGGCACCGCACGCGTGCAAATCGTGAGCGCCGACACCAACCCGCGCTACTACGCGCTGCTGGACGCGGTGGCCGCGCGCACCGGCGTGCCGGTGCTGCTGAACACCTCGCTGAACCGCCGCGGCGAGCCCATGGTGTGCTCGCCCAAAGACGCGCTCGACATGTTCTTTGGCTGCGACCTCGAATACCTCATCATGGAGGACGTGCTGGTGACCAAAACCGCGCCCTGAAGACGCGTCTATCGAGGAGGATTCCCATGACCCCCATCGTGGCGACGGTGATCGGCGACCCCTGCGGCATCGGCCCCGAGGTGGTGCTGAAGGCGCTCGCCAGCGCGCCGGCGGACGTCGGCCGGCCGCTGCTGATCGGCAGCCTCACGGCGCTCGAGAAAACCCGCGCCGCCTGCGGCATCGACATCGCCCTGCGCGCGGTGGGGGACATCGCGCAGGCGCGGTTTGTGCCCGGCGTCGTCGACGTGCTGGACGAGTTTCCGCTCGATCCGGCCGAGATCGTGTTCGGCCGCGCGTCGGCCGCCTGCGGGCAGGCGGTGCTGCACTGGCTGGCGAGCGCCGAGCGCCTGGGCCGCGCCGGCGCCGTGCAGGCCACCGTCATGGCGCCCGTCGACAGCACGGCGCTGCGCCTGACGG
>NZ_JAQVGQ010000025.1 GCF_028696615.1 Immundisolibacter sp.
CAGAACCAGCAGACCGAGTTCGCCGACTTCCCCGGCGCCATCGTGATGACCTCGAACTGCCTGATCGAGCCGCAGGCTGCCTACCGCGGGCGGCTATTCACCAGCGGCCCGGTCGGCTGGGCGGACATCCCGCACGTCGCGGACGGCAACTACCGGCCGGTGATCGACACCGCGCTTGCCGCTCCCGGCTTCGCGGCCGACGCCGCGCCGCGCCACGTCACGGTCGGCTTTGCCCGCAACACCGTGCTCGGTGCCGCCGGGGAGATCGTCGGCGCGGTCAAGTCCGGCGCGCTCAAGCATTTCTTTTTGATCGGCGGCTGCGACGGTGCCAAACCCGGCCGCAACTACTACACGGAGCTTGCCGAACAGGTGCCGCAGGACTGCGCCATCCTGACCTTGGGCTGCGCCAAGTACCGCTTCAACGACCACGACTTCGGCAACATCGGCGGCCTGCCGCGGTTGCTGGATGTGGGCCAGTGCAACGACAGCTACTCGGCAATCCAGATCGCGCTCGCGCTCGCCGATGCCTTCGACTGCGGCGTGAACGACCTGCCGCTGTCGCTGGTGCTGTCGTGGCTGGAGCAGAAGGCCGTGGCGGTGCTGCTGACGCTGCTGCACCTTGGTGTGCGCAACATTCGCTTGGGGCCGAGCCTGCCGGCGTTTTTGACGCCGCCGGTGCTCGAGGTGCTGGTCGACACCTTTGGCCTCACGCCGATCGGCGCGCCCAAGGCGGACCTCGATGCGATGCTGAACGCCGCCTGAGAGGGTGTGATTTTTTCGAGCCCCGAAGCCGGCCAGGGATGGCCGGCCGTGCGACGCAACAAATGCGCAGTAGGCGCATGTCTTCACAAACTCCAAGGCAGCAGCGATCCCGTCGCCGGGCAATCCGGCGCCGGGGGGTCGGCAAATCGGTACTGGCACCATCTGCGTGACCTCGGCACCGCTTGGCGCCTGATGCATGGGGCCATGCCTCGACGGCGGGACGCGAACACTCTCACGTCGCCATCGGTCAAACCAAGTGCGTCAAACCAAAAGGAGAACGCCATGCGCGACTTTCATCGGACCGGCAAAGGCATCACGCTCGCTGCCCTGTTGGCTCTTGCAGGCGCCGCCGCGCCGGGACTTGCCGAGACGCGGATCACCACCGCGCAAGCCGCGGAGGTGGCGGTACGCAATGTGCAGGCGATGGGCAGTCAGGTGCAGGGGGAGATCGTCAACAATACCGGCGACAACGTGGTCGGTGTCGAACTGGTAGTGCGCCACCATTGGTTGTGGGCCAACGAAACAAAGCCGGGTACCGACGACCCGAGCTGGGTCGATACCTACCCGTTGCCGGTCACCATTGCGCCAGGCGGCAGCGCGCCGTTCAGCGTGGAGGCCACACGCGTGCCGCCGCAGCGCACCGACGGCAGCTTCCAGACGGACGCCTTCGTGCGCAGCTACGCCACGCAGCCGGTGCAATAGCGTCCATGTGACGCCGCCGGTCAGTGCCGACGCGAGGGCGGTGCCCCGGCCGACCACGCTGTGATGCTCCGGCCGCAGCTGCGTCGTGAGCGCGGCGGCACGCACAAGCCCGCACCCGTTTTTCGACTCCCACTGGGAGTTTGGAAGGCATTGATTCATTCAACGGTTCCGTCCGGGGCGGGATGCCGCGGCCTGAATCAAGGGCGTAAGTCATTGATTCAAAGCCACTGATTAAGGGACGCACAGCGCTGCGCGGACGTGTACCGCGCAGCGCGAGCTGAAAAATTCCAGGGACGGACTTTTTCTGTGTTTCCCCTGTTGATTTTCAGACTCTGAGGCCGGCCAGGGATGGCCGGACGCGCATTTCTTCACCGGCTGTGAGCCGGAAACGCCTCGCCCGCTTGAATTAAACTCGGGTCAAACAAGTCCCCACGCAACGGCCACGGCATGACCCACCCTGCATTCGAACCGATCCGCAGCGAGCGCGTGTCCGCGCTCAACCTCACCGTCGAGGAATACCGCCACCGCGTCACCGGTGCCCGGCACATCCATCTTGCCGCCGCCGACGACAACAACGCCTTTCTGGTGGCCTTCCTCACCGTGCCGCAGGACTCGACCGGCGTCGCCCATATCCTGGAACACACGGTGCTGTGCGGCAGCCGCCATTACCCGGTGCGCGATCCGTTCTTTTTGATGCTGCGCCGGTCGCTGAACACCTTCATGAACGCCATGACGGCCAGCGACTGGACCGCCTACCCGTTCGCCAGCCAAAACCGCAAGGATTTCTTCAACCTGCTGGACGTGTACCTGGACGCGGCATTCTTCCCGACGCTGGACCCGCTCGACTTCGCCCAGGAAGGCCATCGCCTGGAATTTGCCGTGCCGGACGATCCCCGCACCGAGCTCACCTTCAAGGGCGTGGTCTACAACGAGATGAAAGGCGCCATGAGCGCGCCGGTGTCGGCGCTGTGGCAGGCGCTGGCGCGCGAGGTCTACCCGACCACCACCTACCACTACAACTCCGGCGGCGATCCCGAGCACATCCCGGATCTCACCTACGAGCAGCTCAAGGCCTTCCACGCCCGCCATTATCATCCGAGCAACGCCACGTTCTTCACCTATGGCGACATCCCGGCGGCCGAGCATCAGGCCGTCATGGAAGACCGCGTGCTGCGGCATTTCGAGCGGCTCGACATCGACCTGCGCGTGCCGCCCGAGCAGCGCTACCCGGCGCCGCGCGCGGTCGAGGACGCCTACGCCGCCGAGCCCGGCGACACCGCGCGCAAGACGCACGTGGTGCTCGGCTGGCTGCTGGGCGACCTGACCGACCTCGACGCGGTGCTGCGCGCCAACCTGCTGTCGCGCGTGCTGCTGGACAACTCCTCCTCGCCGCTGCTGCACGCGCTCGAAACCACGCCGCTCGGCAGCGCGCCCTCGCCGCTGTGCGGCCTGGACGACTCGCCGCGCGAGCTGCTGTTCGCCGCCGGCGTCGAAGGCTCGGAGCCCGAGCACGCCGAGGCGGTCGAAAAATTGGTGCTGGACGTGCTCACCGAGGTGGCCGACAAGGGCGTGCCGGCCGAGCAGGTCGAGGCCATGCTGCACCAGATCGAGCTTGGCCGGCGCGAGATCGGCGGCGACCGCTACCCCTATGGCCTGCAGCTGATCATGAACGCGCTGCCACAGGCCATCCACCACGGCGACCCGGTGCAGGCACTGGCAGTCGACGCCGCACTCGAACGCCTGCGTGCGGCGGCTGCCGAGCCGAATTTCGTGCAGAACGAAGTCCGCCGCTGGCTGCTCGACAACCCGCACCGCGTGCGCCTGACCATGAAACCCGACCCCACGCTCGCCGAGCGCCAGCGCGCCGCCGAGCGCGAGCGCCTGGCGCGCATCGAGGCCACGCTGGACGAGGCCGGGCGCCGGCGCATCGTCGAGCAGGCGTTGGCGCTGCAGGCACGCCAGGTGCAGCAGGACGACCCCGACATCCTGCCGCGCGTGACGCGGCAGGACGTGGCGCCCACGCTCAAGATCCCGCAGCCCGTGCGCGAGCCGGTGGCTGGCCTGCCGGCCGCCTGGTACGACCAGCCGACCAACGGTCTGGTTTACCAGCAGCTGGTGGTGGACCTGCCGGCGCTCGCCGACGACGAGTTGAACCTGCTGCCGCTGCTGGCCGAGACCATCAGCGAGGTCGGTGCCGGCGGGCGCGACTACACCCAGACGCAGGCCCTGCACGCGGCGCTGACCGGTGGCATCGGCGCCAGCGCCAGCGTCGGTGCGCTGGCCACCGACAACCAGCGCAGCCGCGGCGTGTTCGTAGTGTCCGGCAAGGCACTGGTGCGCAATCACGGCGCGCTGTCGCGGCTGCTGCGCGAGACGCTGCACACGGCGCGCTTCGACGAGCTCGAGCGCCTGCGCGAGCTGGTGGCGCAAATTCGCCTCGCCGACGAGAACTCGGTCACCGGCAACGGTCATGCGCTGGCCATGGCCGCCGCCAGCGCCGGCATGACGCCGGTGGCGCGCCTCGCCCACCAATGGTCGGGGCTGGCCGGCATCAAGGCCATCAAGGCGCTCGACGATGGCCTCGACGACGACACCGCCCTCGAAGCCCTGGCCGAGCGCCTGGCGGCGCTGCGCGAGCGCATCGCCGCCGCGCCGCTGCAGTTTTTGGTCGTGGCCGAGGACGAACAGCAGCCCGACATCGCCGTGCGCCTGGCCGAGGTCTGGCATGGCGCCGGCGCCCGGCCGGCGGCCGCGCAGACCGAGCTGCCGCTGCCGCCGGCCGGCGGGCGCGTGGCCGAGGCCTGGATCACCAACACCCAGGTCAACTTCTGCGCCCGCGCCTACCCGGCCGTGGCCTGGGGTCATCCGGACGCCCCGGCGCTGTCGGTGCTGGGCGGATACCTTCGTAACGGCTTCCTGCACACCGCCATCCGCGAGAAAGGCGGTGCCTACGGCGGTGGGGCGGGGTTCGATGCCGACAGCGGCGCGTTCCGCTTCTACAGCTACCGCGACCCGCGCCTGGCCGAAACGCTGGCCGATTTCGACCGCGCGCTGGACTGGCTGCACGGCGCGGACCACCCGCCGCGGGCGGTGGAGGAAGCCATCCTCGGCGTCATCGCCGCCATCGACCGGCCGGCCTCGCCGGCCGGCGAGGCGCGCAAGGCCTTCCACGCCAGCCTGTTCGGACGCGACGCCGACGCCCGCCAGGCCTACCGGCGGGCGGTGCTGGCGGTGACGCTGGACGACCTGCGCCGGGTGGCGGCGGCGTACCTGCAGCCGCCGCTCGCCAGCACGGCGGTGATCACTAACCAGGCCACCTTCGAGCAGGCCGGCGACCTCGGTCTGACGCCGATCCGGCTATGAATGCCCCGCCGGACGCCGCCGTCAGCGGCGTCCGGCCGTTGGCCGGCCTCGGCGCTCGAAAATTCCCGCGCTGTCAGAAACCGTGGCCGAATTCGGCCACGAAGCGGCGCTCGAAGGATTCGCGCGTGAAGGTGTGGTTCTGCGTGCCGTGGTGCTCGATCTTGAGCGCGCCCAGCAGCGCCGCGATGCGGCCGGTGGTCGGCCAGTCGAGCTCGTGCAGCAGGCCGTATAGCAGCCCGGCGCGGTAGGCGTCGCCGCAGCCGGTGGGGTCGTTCACGGCGACCGGTTTCACGGCCGGAATGTCGATGCGGTGGCCGCCGGTGTAGATGCTCGAGCCCTTGCTGCCGCGGGTGACGATGAGCGCCTCGACGCGCTTGGCGATGTCGCCGGCGGACAGCTCCGTGCGCGCCTGCAGCATCTCGATTTCGTAATCGTTGACGGTGATCCAGGTGGCCTGCTCGATGAACTCGAGCAGCTCGTCGCGCCCGAACAGCGGCATGCCCTGCCCCGGATCGAAGATGAACGGCACGCCCGCCTCGGCGAACTCGCGCGCGTGCAGCAGCATGCCTTCGCGCCCGTCCGGCGCCACGATGCCGATGTCCACCGCCTCCACGTCGGCCACCGAGTTGCGGTGCGACTCGTTCATGGCGCCGGGATGAAACGCCGCGATCTGGTTGTCGTCCAGATCCGTGGTGATGAAAGCCTGCCCGGTGTAGGTGCCCGGCACCTCGGTGATGTGCCGGCGGTCGATGCCGTGCTGGTCCAGCCAGGCGCGGTAGGGGCCGAAATCCTCGCCAACGGTCGCCATCGGCAGCGGGTCGCCGCCCAGCAGCTTCAGGTTGTAGGCGATGTTGCCGGCGCAGCCGCCGAACTCGCGGCGCATCTGCGGCACCAGGAAGGACACGTTCAGGATGTGCACCTGGTCCGGCAGGATGTGGTTCTTGAAGCGGTCCGGGAACACCATGATGGTGTCGTAGGCCATCGAGCCGCAGATCAGTGCCCGCAAAGCAGTTTCTCCTTGTGTGAATTCAGGCCGGCCGCCAAGCCAGGTCCGGCTGGCGGGCGGCGCGCACCTCGTCCAGGCGCCGCACCGGCAGCGTGTGCGGCGCACCGTGCAGCAGATCGGGCTGCTCGCGCGCCTCGCGGGCGATGGCCACCAGCGCCGCCACGAAACCGTCCAGCATGTCGCGCGTTTCGGTCTCGGTCGGCTCGATCAGCAGGCACTCGGGCACCAGCAGCGGGAAATACACCGTCGGCGCGTGGTAGCCGTAATCGAGCAGGCGCTTGGCGACGTCGAGCGCCGTCACGCCCAATTCCTGCTTGGACTGGCGCAGCGTGACCACGAACTCGTGGCTGGCACGGCGATCGGGGAAGGCCAGCTCGAAACCGGCCGCGCGCAATTTCGCCTGCAGATACGCCGCGTTCAGCGTGGCGAACTCGGCCACCCGCCGCAGCCCCTCGCCGCCCAGCAGACGCACGTACACCCACGCCCGCAGCAGGATGCCGACGTTGCCGGCAAACGCCGACAGGCGACCGATGCTGTGCGGGCGGTCGGCCTCGGTCAGCCAGCGGTAGGCGTCGCCGTCGCGCGCGACCATCGGCACCGGCAGGAACGGCAGCAGGCGCTCGCCGACACCGACCGGCCCCGCGCCCGGCCCGCCGCCGCCGTGCGGGGTGGCGAAGGTCTTGTGCAGGTTCAGGTGCACCACGTCGAAGCCCATGTCGCCGGGCCGCGCATGGCCCAGGATGGCGTTCAGGTTGGCACCGTCGTAGTACAGCAGGCCGCCCGCGTCGTGCACCACGCGCTGGATGTCGAGAATCTGCCGCTCGAACACGCCGAGCGTGGACGGGTTGGTCAGCATGAGGCCGGCCGTGTGCGGACCCACCGCCGCGCGCAGCGCGTCCAGATTCACGTCGCCGTCGGCGTTGGTCGGGATCTCGCGCACCTCGTAGCCGCACATCACGGCGGTGGCCGGATTGGTGCCGTGGGCGGCGTCGGGCACCAGAATCTCGCGCCGCGCGGCATCGCCGCGCGAGCGGTGATAGGCCTCGATCATGGCGATGCCGGCGAGCTCACCCTGCGCGCCGGCCAGCGGCGTCAGCGACACGCCAGCCATGCCGGTCACGGCGGCCAGAATCTCCTGCAGCTCCCACAGGCAGGCCAGGAAGCCCTGCCCGGTGGCGGCCGGCGCCAGCGGGTGGCGGTCGCGCAGCACCGGCCACAGCGCCAGCTCGTTGGCCGCGCGTGGGTTGTACTTCATGGTGCACGAGCCGAGCGGGTAGAAATGCGTGTCGATCGAGAAGTTCTTCTGCGACAGGCGCGTGTAGTGGCGCACTGCCTGCAGCTCGGACACCTGCGGCAGCGGCGGCGGATAGCGGCGCAACAGATTGGCCGGCAGGTCGTCCGGCAACGGCGCCGGCGCGGTCTGCGCACCGTTGGCGCGGCCCGGGACGGACTGGTCGAAGATCAGCATGCGTGCGACACCACCAAGCATTGGGAAACTGCGGCGACCGCGGCTGGGCCTGCGCCGGCGCGGATTTTAACCGACGCCCCGACCCGCCCCCGCAGCGTCAGGATGCGACCTCCACCCGGTGCCAACGGCCATCGCCCTGCCCCGCGACCTCGAACTCGATGGCACGACACTCCGGCGCCGGTGCCGGCAGGCGTGCCACGTGCACGCCAAGACCGGGATCCGCGGTGTCGAGCTCGCCGCCGGCGCCGTCATCGCACCTCCAGCGCACCCGCGCCGCCGCCGGCAACACCAGCGCCAGCGTATGACCGGCCGGCAGGCGGCGCACCGGCGCCTGCGGCGACCAAAACCACACCTGCGCCGCCGCCGGCAACTTGTGATAGCGCGCCCACAGCGGTTCGGGTCGGTCGACCGGGTAGCCGCGCAAGATCGAGCAGGCCAGCTTCACGAACTCGGCGTGCGCCCAGGCCAGCGGCATGGCCGAACCGGTGGGACCGCCGCGGCGCAGGCCGCGCTCGGGCAGCGGCTCGCCCTCCCACACCTGCTCGGGCAGCATGCCGGCGCCATCGGCCATAGCCGCCATGGCGCGCAGATACGGCAATGCGTCCTCGCCACGGGCGAGCTCGTAGTGACCTCGCTCGCCGGTCAGCAGCGGCCAAGGGTGGCCGAGGCCGGCGCCATCGTAAGGCCGGCCGTCGGCGTATTCACCGTAACCGTCGCCGGTGTAGCGGTACCAGCACGGCCCCTGCGGCAGCTCCACGCGCAGCAGGCGATCGAGCAGCGTCACGCTGTCGCGCATCAACGGCAGGTCCGGATCGCGCAGGCCGTAGCGCACCAGCTGCAGAAAATCGCCGCCGATCTGCTCGTGCGCCGGCAGGCCGGGGTCCTGCTGGCGGTTTTTGATCGGCTGCACGCGCGCCAGCGCCGCCACGTCGTGCAGCGCCTCCGGCGGCGCGATGCGCAGGTAGTGACCCGCCACGCCGTAGCGGCGGTCGAGCGCCGAGCCGGTGACGCTGGTCCAGTCATCCAGGCGTGCGTTCCAGTAGTCGGCCAGCTCCAGCACGAAGCCTTCCGCCGCCACCGGCAGGAAACCCGCGCCGGACACCAGCGCCGCCAGACACACCGCCATGGTGAAGGTGTTCACGCCGCTGTTCTCTTCCCAGCGGTCCTGCGGACTGACCGGGCCGTTGCGCACGATGAAACCGAGCGCACGGCGCACCATGTCGCCCACCTCGACGCCGCCGAGCGCGCCGCGCTCGGCCAGCGTGCCGGCCAGCAGCACCGGGAAGGCGACTTCGTCGAGCTGCACGCCCTGCCAGTACGGCGTGCCGCCCAGCCACTGGTTCTGGAACCAGCTGCCGTCGGCGCGTTGCGTGGCCAGCAGGTAGCGCAGGATGTCGCGCGCCTCGCCGTCGGCGCCGAGCGCAAGCAGCGCCCCGGCACATTCCACCAGGTCGCGCGGCCACACCAGGTGGTAACCGGGCCGCTCCTCGTGCGCCTCACCCCAGGGCACGCTCAGGCTCGCCACCGCAGCGCCCCGGAACGTGCGGTCGCCGTGAGTCTTTAGCACCATGGCGCTGGTGCGCAGCTGCGCCTGCAGGTCGGCCGGCAGGCGCTCGACACCGGCCGGCAACCGGCAGGCCGCATGCCAGGCCCGCCAATGGGCGATCTGCGCCGACCACACCGCCTCGAACGGCTGACTGAGGGCGGAAATCGCCAGCGTGGCGGCCGACTGCCGCCCCCCGGCAAAGCCAAGCGCCAACACGCAGCGCGGCGCCAGCGCCGCCATCAGCGCCACGTTGCCGGGGCCGGCGCGCCGGTAGCGCCAGCTCATGCGGCCGTTGTGGGCAAAATCCTGCCAGCCGTCGCTGCTGCCCGAGTAGCCGGCGCTGGCCGGTCCCATCACGTCGGCCTGCCGGGCGTCCACCGCCGCCAGTGCCAGCGCAAACGGCCCCTGCTGCGCCCACAGCACGCGCCGGCCGTTTGCCACGCCCACCTCGGCTTGGTTGTCGCGCCCGGTGCCGCCGAGGTGCGGTGCCAGCAACACGTACACGCCGAGCCGGGAATCGCCGTCGAGTGCCACCTCGATCAACAACACATCGCGTTCCGGCTCGGTCACGATGCGCTGGGTGAGCGTGAAACGCCCGTGACGGTGCACCACCGTCACCGCCGGCACGCCCGGTTCCGCCAGCTCGACGCGGCAGTCGTCCAGGCGCTTGATCTCCTGCCAGAAGCCGTCGCCGTCGGCGACGATGAAGCCCACATCGCGCACCTGCGGCAGGTCGACGCGCGGGTGATACACCTCGTTGACGATGCCCTGGCCGACCGTGAACCAGACCCGGGCGTTGCCAAGACCGGTGCCGACCGCCTGCTTGGCGCCGCCACACCAGTTGGATGGCAGACCGGGCGCGCCGGGCGCCTCATCAGCGAGAAACCCGTCGCCCATGCTCAGCACCGCGGTTGCGGCAGGTAAGTCGGCGTCAGCCAGGCACGGCCGTCGCGCGCCACCAGCAGCTCGGCCGCCTCCGGCCCCCAGCTGCCGGCGGCGTAGTTGGGGAAATCCGGCGGCGGGTTGGCCAGCCAGGTCTCGATGATCGGCATCAGCAGCTCCCAGGCGGCCTGCACCTGGTCGCTGCGCATGAACAGCGTGGCGTCGCCGGCCAGCAGGTCGTACAACAGCGTCTCGTAAGCACTCGGGCTCGGCCGCTCGAAGGCTTCCGCATACGAGAAATGCATGTCCACCGGCCGCAGGCGCAGCGGTGAGCCGGGCTCCTTGGCGATGAACTTGATGATCACGCCCTCCTGCGGCTGGATCTGCATCACCAGCCGCACCGGCTGCGAGTTGACACCCGTCATGGCCGGAAAGGCGTTGTGCGGCACATCGCGAAAGCGGATCGAGATCTCCGACACCGTCTGCGCCAGCCGCTTGCCGGTGCGCAGATAAAACGGCACGTCCTGCCAGCGCCAGTTGTCCACCAGCAGCTTCACCGCGGCGTAGGTCTCGACGGTGGAATCGGGCGCGATGCCCGGCTCGTTGCGATAGGCCGGCACCAGTTCGCCCTGCAGCCAGCCACTCGCGTACTGGCCGCGGGCGGCAAACGCTGGCACATCCTCCGGCCGGATGCGCCGGCAGGCGCGCAGCACGTCGAGCTTTTTGTTGCGGATGTCGTCGGCGTCGTAGATCACCGGCGGCTCCATGGCGACCAGACACATCAGCTGCAGCAGGTGGTTCTGGACCATGTCGCGCAGCGCGCCGGCGGTTTCGTAGTAGCCGGCGCGGTGACCCACGCCGAGCTGCTCGGCCACGGTGATGGCGACGTGATCGATGTAGCGGCGGTTCCAGATCGGCTCGAAGATCGGGTTGGCGAAGCGCAGCGCCAGCACGTTCTGCACCGTCTCCTTGCCCAGGAAATGGTCCATGCGATAGATCTGCCGCTCGGCGAAGTGCTCGTGCAGCGTGTCGTCGATGGCCAGAAAACTCTGCAGATCGCAGCCGAGCGGCTTTTCCACCACGATGCGCGTGTGCGCCGGGTCCTGCTGCAGACCGACGCCGGCCAGGCCACTGGCCACCGGCGCGATCAGCCGTGGCGGCACGGCGAGGTAATAGATGCGGATGACGGTGTCGTCCTGCGCCCCCTGCAGGGCGTCGCGCAGCGACGCATACGCGGCGGCGTCCATCAGATCCATGGGCAGCGCGCTCAGGCAGCGCGTGAATTGCGTCCACTCGGCAGCGGCTTGCGCGCCGCGCGGCGAGAAACGCCTCACCCCATCGCCCAGGCGCTCGGCGAGTCTTTCCAGGGTGATCTCCCGATCGACACCGATCAGGTGGAACTGTTTCGGTAGACGACCGGCCAAATACAAATCGAACAGCGCCGGCACCACCAGTCGCCAGGCTAGATCACCCAAGGCGCCGAACAATACGAATTGGGTGGGTGGCAAGGCGGTTTCGGCGGGTTCAGCGGACATGTAGTCTGACTCCGGGCTGTCTGCAGCGGGATGGGAAGCGCGGCATCGATCGGCGTTTCCTTTATATTCTGGGCCACCTTCGCCACCGGCGACGGGGCCGGCCCATCATCGACAGCGGAATCACCCACGGGAGACAACACGTGCAACTGGGCATGATCGGGCTCGGCCGCATGGGCGCCAACATGACGCGCCGGCTACTGCGCGATGGCCACCAGGTCGTCGCCTATGACATCCAGCCGCAGGCGGTCGCCGCGGTGGCGAACGACGGCGCCGTGCCCGCGGGCAGCCCCGCCGAATTGGCCGCCAAGCTGGCGCCGCCGCGCGTGTTCTGGCTGATGCTGCCGGCGGCGTTGGTCGACAGCCAAATCGACCAGCTGCTGCCGCTGCTGCAGCCCGGCGACACGGTAGTCGACGGCGCCAACAGCTACTACCGGGACGACCCGCCCCGCGCGCAGCGCCTGCGACAGGTCGGCGTCGACTACGTCGACGTTGGCGTCAGCGGCGGCGTGTGGGGCCTCGAACGCGGCTACTGCCTGATGATCGGCGGCGACGCGGCGGCGGTGCAGCGCCTCGAGCCGCTGTTCCGCTCCCTGGTGCCGGGCGCGGCGGCGGCATCACCCACCCCGGGCCGACCGCCCGGCGGCAGTGCCGAGGCCGGCTACCTGCACTGCGGTCCGGCCGGCGCCGGCCACTTCGTCAAGATGATCCACAACGGCATCGAGTACGGCCTGATGGCCGCCTATGCCGAAGGCTTCAACATCCTCAAGCATGCCGGCGCGGAAGAAAAAACCGGCCGGGAGGACGCCGAAACGGCGCCCGTGGGCAATCCCGACACCGGCCGCTACGACCTGCCACTGGCCGACATCGCCGAGCTGTGGCGACGCGGCAGCGTGGTCGGCTCGTGGCTGCTGGACCTGCTGGCCGGCGCTCTGGCTCAAGACCCTCGGCTGACGCGCTTCGAAGGCGTAGTGCCCGATTCCGGCGAAGGCCGCTGGACGGCGCTCACTGCCATCGAGCAGGGCGTGCCGGCCACGGTGCTCAGCGCGGCCCTGTTCGACCGCTTCGCCTCGCGCGGCGAGGACCGGTTCGCCAATCAGATTCTGTCCGCGCTGCGCGCCGGTTTCGGCGGTCATGCGGAACATTGAGGAGACGCTGATCGACTCGGCGTTTGCGGCCGGGGCCAGATAGCCCGGCGGGCCGAACCTTCCCGGGACGGAAGGTTCGGCGTGCGGACGGAAAGAAGCTGGCGCGCCCGAGAGGATTTGAACCTCTGACCCCCGCCTTCGGAGGGCGGTACTCTATCCAGCTGAGCTACGGGCGCTTGGGTTGGATAGTCTAACAGGTTCCGTTACCCGGTCGCATCGACAGCCGACCCGGATTCAGAGTTTGTGAAGAAATGCGCGTCCTGCGCATTTCTTGCGTCGCCCGTCCGGTACATGCCCGGACGGGCTCCCGCGAATCAAGCCCTTGCGGGCTCGATTCGCGTCCGGCCATCCCTGGCCGGCCTGAGAGCTTGAAAAATTCACAAGCTCTCAGAGTTTGTGAAGAACTGCGCGTCCTGCGCATTTCTTGCGTCGCCCGTCCGGTACATGCCCGGACGGGCTCCCGCGAATCAAGCCCTTGCGGGCTCGATTCGCGTCCGGCCATCCCTGGCCGGCCTCGGAGCTTGAAAAATTCACAAGCTCCCCGGCCACCAATCGGCCCATCAATCGGCGCACAGACGGACGCAGTATACTTTCGCCGCGCCGCTGCGCCGTCTGCACTGCGCCAGCTGCGATTTTTCACCTCTGCCCGCTGCTGCCTAAGGAGTCCTCGTGAACGCCCATACCGCCCCGGCCGGTGACAATTCCGCCAGCGCCTTCACCACGGTTCTGCTGTCCCTGGTCGCGATGACCTTCGTGATCGCGGGCATTGCCGTGTACGTCGTCAATACCGTGCGCCCGAGCAAGGTCGATCCGACCGTCGCCGCGCTCGCCAACGAACGCATCAAACCGGTCGGCCAGGTGCAGACCGGCGGCAGTGGCGCGCCGGCCGGCGGTGCAGTGGCTGCTGCCGCAACCGGCACCGACGCTGGCGCCGTGGACGGCGAGGCCGTTTACAAACAGGCCTGCTTCTCCTGCCACGCCGCGGGCGTGGCGGGCGCGCCGAAGTTCGGCAGCGCCGCCGACTGGGCGCCGCGCATCGCGCAGGGTATCGACGTGTTGCACCAGCATTCGCTGCAGGGCATTCGCGCCATGCCGCCCAAAGGTGGCTTCATGAACCTCAGCGACGACCAGGTCAAGGCCGCCGTCGACTACATGGTCTCGCAGGCCAAGTAATCCGCTGCACCCAGACTGGAAAAAGGGCGGCGCCGGTTCGACCGGCGCCGCCCTTTTTTATTTCCATGCGCCTTCCTGCAACGACCAGCGGCTTCAGCCGTTGTAGCGGCGCAGCACCAACGTGGCGTTGGTGCCGCCGAAACCGAAACTGTTCGACATGACGGTGTCCAGGCGCACGCCGTCGCGCCGCTCGCGCACCAGCGGCAGCCCTTCGACCGCCGGATCGAGCCGCTCGATGTGCGCCGATGGCGTGATGAAGCCGCCGCGCATCATCAGCAGGCAGTAGATCGCCTCGTGCACGCCGGCGGCACCGAGCGAATGGCCGGTGAGCGATTTGGTGGAGCTGAACGGCGGTACCTGATCGCCGAACACCTCGCGCACCGCCTCCAGTTCCCGACTGTCGCCGACCGGCGTGCTGGTGCCGTGCGTGTTCAGGTAATCGATATCGGCGAGCGGGATGTCGCCCAGCGCTTGGCGCATGCAGCGCACCGCCCCTTCACCGGACGGCTGCACCATGTCGAAGCCGTCCGAGGTGGCGCCGTAGCCGACCAGCTCGCCATAAATCTTGGCGCCGCGGGCCAGCGCATGATCGAGCGCCTCGACCACCACGATGCCGCCGCCGCCTGAGATGACGAAACCGTCGCGGTCGGCGTCGTAGGCGCGCGAGGCCACGGCCGGGCGGTCGTTGTAGGCGGACGACAGCGCGCCCATGCCGTCGAACAGCACGGTCTGCGTCCAGTGCAGCTCCTCGCCGCCGCCGGCAAACACCCGATCCTGCTTGCCGGACTGGATCAGCTCGGCGGCGTTGCCGATGCAGTGCGCCGAGGTGGCGCAGGCGGACGAAATGGAATAACCCACGCCCTTGATCTTGAACGCCGTGCCCAGGCACGCGGCGACCGTGCTCGACATGGTGCGCGGGACCATGTATGGCCCGACCCGGCGCGCGCCCTTCTCGCGCAGCGTGTCGGCGGCCAGCACCGTGTTGGCAGTGGATGCACCGCCGGAGCCGGCCACCAGACCGGTGCGCGGATTCGAGACTTCGGCTTCGGTGAGCCCGGCGTCGGCGATGGCTTCGGCCATCGCGATGTGCGCGTAGGCCGCCGCGTCGCCCATGAAGCGCAGCAGCTTGCGGTCGATGTGCTCCTCGGGCTTGATGCGCAGCGGTCCGTGTACCTGGCTGCGAAAGCCGAGTTCGCGGTATTCGTCGCTGAACTCGATGCCGGAGCGGACCTCGCGCAGCGCCTCGGCCACCTGCGACTGGCTGGTGCCGATGCTCGATACGATGCCAAGGCCGGTAATGACGACGCGTCTCACGGTGTGCTCTCGAAACTATTGGTGAACAGGCCGACCCGCAGGCCGCTGGCGGTGTAGATGGGCTCGCCGTCGACCGACAGCGTGGCGTCGGCGATGCCCATGAAAAGCTTGCGCTGGATCACACGCTTCATATGCACGTGGTAGCTGACCCGGTGGGCGTCGGGCTTGACCTCGCCGCTGAACTTGACGTCTTCGGCGCCCAGCGCCCGGCCGCGACCGGGGCCGCCGATCCAGCCCAGATAAAACCCCACCAGCTGCCACATGGCATCCAGTCCCAAACAGCCCGGCATCACCGGATCGCCGGCGAAATGGCAGCCGAAGAACCACAGGTCCGGGCGCACGTCGAGTTCGGCGCAAATCTCGCCGCGACCGAACTGCCCGCCGTGGTCGCTGATATGCACGATGCGGTCGAACATCAGCATCGGCGGCAGCGGCAGCTGGGCGTTGCCCGGACCGAACAGCTCGCCGCGCGCGCAGCGCAACAGGTCGTCATAGCTGAAAGAAGCGACACGCTGCACGGCGGCTGAAAGTTCGGTCACGGCGAAATCCATGTCGGGAAGTGGGTGGGGCATCGAGACCATGCATCGGTGCGATCGACGCAATTATACGTAGCGCCTGCCGCCAGCCGGCCGCGCGATCGTTCACAAGCCGAGCTCAGCCCACAGCGCATCCACGCGCGCCTTGACGGCGCCATTCATGGCGATCGGTCGGCCCCACTGCCGCGTGGTCTCGCCCGGCCATTTGTTGGTGGCGTCCAGACCCATCTTGGAACCCAGGCCCGCCACCGGCGAGGCGAAATCCAGGCTGTCGATCGGCGTGCGCTTCGCCAGCAGCAGGTCGCGCGCCGGATCGACGCGGGTGCTGATGGCCCACACCACGTCCTGCCAGCTGCGCACGTCGATGTCGTCATCCACCACCACGATGAACTTGGTGTACAGGAACTGGCGCAGATACGACCAGATGCCGAACATCACCCGCGAGGCGTGCCCCGGGTACTGCTTGCGGATCGACACCAGCGCCAGGCGGTACGAGCAGCCCTCCGGCGGCAGGTAGAAGTCCACCACCTCCGGGAACTGCCGGCGCAGCAGCGGCACGAACAGCTCGTTCAGCGCCGCGCCCAGCATGGCCGGCTCGTCCGGCGGGCGGCCGGTGTAGGTGCTGTGGTAGATGGCATCGCGCCGGCGCGCGAGGCGCCGCACGGTGAATACCGGGTAGCGCTCGGTTTCGTTGTAGTAGCCGGTGTGATCGCCGAACGGCCCCTCGTCGGCCTCGTCACCGGGCGTAATTGAACCCTCGAGCACGATCTCGGCGCGCGCCGGCACCTCGAGGCCGCTGGCGGTGGCGAGCAATTCGGTACGCTCGCCGCGCAGCAGGCCCGCGAACTGGTACTCGGACAGGCCGTCCGGAATCGGCATCACCGCCGCCAGCAGCGTGGCCGGATCGGCGCCGATCACCACCGCCACCGGGAATGGCTCGCCCGGCCGCGCCGCCTGCCAGGCCTGGTAGTCGAGCGCGCCGCCGCGGTGCGCCAGCCAGCGCATGATGAGCCGGTTGCGGCCGAGCAGCTGTTGCCGGTAGATGCCCAGATTCTGCCGACCGCCGTCGGGGCCGCGCGTGACCGTGAGTCCCCAGCTCAGCAGCGGCGCGGCGTCATCCGGCCAGCAGGTCTGGATGGGCAGCGCGGTCAAATCGACCTCGTCGCCTTCGAGCACCACGTCCACACACGGCCCGCTGCCGACCCGCCGCGGACGCATGGCGAGCGCCTGCCTGTAGACCGGCAGCTGGCGCCAGGCTTCACGCAGACCGTTTGGCGGCTGCGGCTCGCGCAGAAGCGCGAGCAGCTCGCCAAGCTCGCGCAGCTCGGCGGCGGTTTCCCTGCCGAGCCCCAGCGCCACCCGGCGCACGCTGCCGAACAGGTTCGCGAGCAGCGGCATGGCGTGGCCGACGGGCCGCTCGAACAGCAGCGCGGGGCCCCCGGCACGCAGCACCCGATCGCAGATTTCGGTGACCTCCAGGCGCGGGTCGACCGGCACGGCGATGCGTTTGAGCTCGCCCTTGGCCTCCAGCCGGGCGATGAAGGTGCGCAGATCCTGGCTCATGCGGGCAGTCCGTAATGCAGGGCGATGCCGGCGAACACCGCCGCACCGAACCAGTTGTTGGCGACAAAGGCCTTGAAACACGCCGCCGGCTCGCGATGGCGCGTCAGGTACTGCTGATGCGCCGCCAGCAGCGCCGCCACCCCGAGCCCGGCATAAAAAAAGACCCCGAGCCCGGCATTCCAGCCGACCAGCGCCAGCGTGCCAAGCGCGCTCGCCTGCAGCACCCCCACGATCAGGCGATCGTCCTCGCCGAACAGGATGGCGGTGGATTTCACGCCGATCTTGAGGTCATCGGCCCGATCGGCCATGGCATAAAACGTGTCGTAAGCGACCGTCCAGAACACATTGGCGAGCAGCAGCAGCCAGGCGAGCGGCGGCACCTTGTCCTGCACGGCCGCGTACGCCATCGGGATGCCCCAGCCGAAGGCGAGCCCCAGGTACAGCTGCGGCAGGTGCGTCAGGCGCTTGCCGAGCGGGTAGGTGGTGGCGAGCAGCGCGCCGATCACGGCCAGCTCCACCGTGCGGCGGTTTTGCGTCAGCACCAGCGCGAGCGACACGGCCAGCAGCAGCCCGCACACCACCAGCGCCTCGACCGGGCGGATGGCGCCGCGCGGCAGCGGGCGGTTTCGGGTGCGTGCCACGTGGCGGTCGAAGTCGCGGTCGAGGTAATCGTTGATGGCGCAGCCGGCCGAGCGCATGGCGAGCACGCCGGCGGTGAACACGGTGAGTGTTTTCAGGTCCGGCACGCCGCCACTGGCCAGCCACAGCGCCCACCAGGTCGGCCACAGCAACAGCAGGCTGCCGATCGGCCGCTGCAGGCGGGTCAGTTCGGCGTAGGCCTTCAGGCGTTTCAGGATCACGGCAACGGCAGGCGCAGCATGGGGGGCAGGAAGTGTTCCATGACGGCGATGTGGCCGCGACCGGCCGGCACCCGGGCGCGCCGGGCAAACAGCGCCGGCACGCCGGGCAGCGGCGCCGCGCGCGCCAGCTCGATGCCCTGGCGGCGCACCGCCGGGTCCGCGAACAGCAGCTCGCCGATGGGTCTGTCTCCCAGCCGGCGCAGCGCCGGCCACTGCGCGAGCACACCGACCGGCACCAGCGTGTGGCCGATCAGCAGCGTGCGCCCGGCATGGCGAAACCGTACCCGCCGCCAGAACACCATCGCGCCGGCGGCGAGCCGAAGATAGCCCGCCTCCTCCACCGTCGCGGCGCGCACGCCGTGCGCCAAGAGCCGGCACTCGAGCGCCGCACCGCAGACCCGGCGCAGCGCCGCGGTCACAGAGCCCGCATCGCCCGCGAGGGGCCGCAGTGGCGCCGGCAGGCCGCGCAGCGCCGCCGCCGACAGCGGCCGCCAGCCGGGCGTCATGTCACACCTCGCCGTAGGCGAGCGCCTGGCCCAGCCAGCGCTCGATGAGCGCCGGCACCGCGGCTGGCGCCTCGCGCTCGAGCCGCTCGGCGAGCGCCGGCAGGCGCTCGAGCAGTCCCCGGTCGCGGGCCAGGTCCGCCACGCGCAGGTTGACCTCGCCGGTCTGGCGGGTGCCCAGCAGCTCGCCCGGACCGCGCAGGTCCAGATCCCGCCGCGCGATCTCGAAGCCGTCGCTGGTCTGCCGCATGGCCGCCAGGCGCGAGCGCGCCGTGCCGGACAGCGGCGGCTCGTACAACAGCACGCAGCGGCTGTGCGCGCTGCCGCGCCCCACCCGCCCGCGCAGCTGGTGCAGCTGGGCCAGACCCAGCCGCTCGGCGTGGTCAATGATCATCAGCGACGCGTTCGGCACGTCCACGCCCACCTCGATCACCGTGGTGGCGACCAAAAGATCGAGCTCGCGGCGCTGGAAGGCGCCCATCACCGCCTCCTTGTCGCGGCTTTTCATGCGCCCGTGCAGCAGACCCACGCGCAGCTGCGGCAGCGCGGCGGCGAGTTCCTGGGCAGTGGCCGTGGCCGCCGACAGGGCCAGCGCCTCGGATTCCTCGATCAGCGGGCACACGAAGTACGCCTGCTCGCCGCGCGCGCAGGTGGCGGCGATGGCGGCCAAAAGCTCGTCCCTGCGCTGACGCGAAACCACGCGCGTGTCGACCGGCGTTCGGCCGGGCGGCAGCTGGTCGATCACCGAGGTGTCGAGGTCGGCGTAAAACGTCATGGCGAGCGAGCGCGGGATGGGCGTCGCGGTCATGATGAGCTGGTGCGGCGCGAGCGTGCCGTCGTCGCCCTTGGCGCGCAGCGCCAGGCGCTGGTGGACACCGAAGCGGTGCTGCTCGTCGATGATGACCAGGCCGAGGCGTGCGAACCGTACGTCGTCCTGAAACAGCGCATGCGTGCCGACCACCAGCGGCGCGGCACCGCTGGCGATGGCCTCGAGGATGCCGGCGCGGCTGCGCCCGCCATGCCGGCCGG
>NZ_JAQVGQ010000211.1 GCF_028696615.1 Immundisolibacter sp.
AAACGAAAACCGCGCCGCCCCGGCGCGCGTGAGGCCGGCCAGCAGGCCGGCCGTCATGGTCACGCCCGAGCGCGAGGTGCCCGGCACCAGCGCCAGCGCCTTCGCCACCGCCACCAGCGCGGCATCGCGCCAGCGAAACGTGTACTCGTCGCGCCCCTGCTCGCCGATGCGGTCGGCGAGCCACAGCAGCAGGCCGTAGCCGATGGTGGTGGCGGCGATCACCTTAGGACTGCGCAGCGTGGTTTCGACCAGGTCGTGCAGCAGGAGACCCGCGATGGCCGCCGGCAGCGTGCCGAGCAGCACCGCCCAGGCCAGGCGCCCGTTCGGCGTGAGGCCCTCCCCGCGCAGGCTCAGCCCGAAATCGCGCGTCAACGGCCACAGGTTTTTGCGGAAGTACCACAGCACGGCGGTGAGCGTGCCGACGTGCATGGCGCCGTCGAAGGCCAGGCCCTGGTCCGGCCAGCCGAGCAGTTCCGGCACTAGGATCAGGTGCGCGGAGCTCGAAATCGGCAGGAATTCGGTGATGCCCTGCACGATGGCGAGCACGATCACTTGCAGCAGACTGGGTTCCGGTGCCGGCATGGGAATGTGGGTTGATGGCAAAAAAAAAGCACCGTCGCCCCGCTGGCGACGGTGCCGCAATCACAGCGCGCTCACTCGACCGTGATGGTGATCTTCTCGGACATCACCGGCGGCTCGTGCGGGACGTGGGCAAAGTCGCCCAGCAGCAGCTGCAGGGTGTGCTGGCCGGGCGGCAGGGTGATGACGGTTTCGGTCTGGCCGGCGCCGAAGTGTTTGTGACGCTCGTCGTTGGGCACCGGCTGGTCGAGCGGCGGCAGTTCGGCGTCGATCAGCAGGTGATGATGGCCGGTGGCGTCCTTTTGCATGCCGGCCGGCGCCACGCCCATGCCCTTGAGGCCAAAGCGCACCGTGATCGGGTTGTGGACCACGGCGCCGTCCTGCGGGGTGATGAAGTACACCTCGGCGCCCGGCGGCGCGGGGGTGCGGGCGAGCAGCGGCAGCGGCGCCAGCAGCAGCGCCAGGCAGACACTACGCAGGACGTGTTTCATGGGCGACCTCCGTGGGGGTGGATGCGGGATGCCGCTCGAAACGATACAGCGCCACTTCGCCCAGCAGGTTGGGCAGCAGGCGCGCGCCGAGCGAGCGGCGATGCTGGTGATTCACCACCAGGCGCTGCAGGATGCGGATGCCGAGCCGCTCGCACAGGCACTCGAAGTCGCGCACGGTGCACAGGCGGATGTTGTCGGTCTCGTACCAGGATTCCGGCAGCGCCGGTGATACCGGCATGTGGCCACCGAAGGCCAGCTGCAGGCGGCAGCTCAGGTGGCCGAAGTTCGGAAACGCCACGATGCCCTCGCGCCCGACGCGCAGCATTTCCTCCAGCACGCGGGCCGGAAAATACACCGCCTGCAGCGTGAGGCTCATGATCACGTAGTCGAAGGAGCCGGTGTCGAAGTCCGCCAGGCCCGCGTCGAGGTCGCCCTGGATCACGCTCACGCCGCGCTCGATGCAGCGCACCACGCGGTCGATTTCGATCTCGACGCCGTAGCCGGTCACCGCCCGCTGGCGGCGCAGGTGATCCAGCAGCGCTCCGTCGCCGCAGCCAAGATCCAGCACCCGGCTGCCGGGGCGGATCCACTGCGCGATCAGGGCGTGATCGCCGCGCAGGTGCGGCGCGCCCGGGTGGCGGTCGGCGACGGCGCTCATGCCGGCGCCTCCAGTTCGGCGTCGATGCGGTTCAAAAACGCCCGCAGCACGGCGAAATAGTGGTCGTTGGGCAACAGGAAGGCGTCGTGGCCGTCGGGCGATTCGATCGCCGCGTAGCTGACCGCGCTGCCGCCGGTGTGCAGGGCCTTGACGATCTCGCGCGAGCGCTCGGGCGAGAAGCGCCAGTCGCTCGAAAACGCCACCACCAGGAAGCGTGCCTGCGCCCGCGCCAGCGCCCGGGCCAGATCCCCGTCGTGCTCGGCGGCCGGGTCGAAGTAGTCGAGCGCCTTGGTCATCAGCAGGTACGTGTTGGCGTCGAAGCGGTCGACGAAGGTCTCGCCCTGGTGGCGAAGATAAGACTCGATCTGGAACTCGACGTCGAAGCCGAAGTTGATCTTGCCCTCGCGCAGCTCGCGGCCGAATTTCTGGCGCATGAGGCCGTCGGAAAGATACGTGATGTGCCCCAGCATGCGCGCCAGCATGAGGCCGCGGCGTGGCACCACGCCGTGCTCGGCATAGCGGCCCGCGTGGAAGTCCGGGTCGGACATGATGGCCTTGCGCGCCACTTCGTTGAAGGCGATGTTTTGCGCCGACAGGCGCGGCGCGGCGGCGATCAGCAGCGCGCTGCGCACCCGGCCCGGGAACTCGATGGCCCACTGCAGCGCCTGCATGCCGCCGAGGCTGCCGCCGGCCACCGCGGCGAAGCGCTCGATGCCGAGGTGGTCGGCCAGCAGCGCCTGGCTGCGCACCCAATCGCGCACCGTCACGATGGGGAAATCGGGACCCCACAGGCGGCCGGTGGCCGGGTTGATGGTGGTCGGCCCGGTCGAGCCGGCGCAGCCGCCGAGGTTGTTGCAGGCGACCACGAAGAACCGGTCGGTGTCGATCGGCTTGCCGGGGCCGATGCACACGTCCCACCAGCCTGGGCGCTTGTCGTCCGGGCTGTGCCAGCCGGCGGCGTGGTGGTCGCCGGACAGGGCGTGACAGACCAGAATGGCATTGCTGCGGGCGGCGTTCAGCGTGCCGTAGGTTTCGTACTTCAGCTCGAAGCCCGGCAGTTCACGCCCGCAGTCGAGCGCCAGCGGCGTGTCGCAGCGGAAGCTGCGCGGCTCGACCAGCCCCACCGAATCCGGCGCGGTGGGAGCGCTGTGCGCGGCCAAGACGCGGTCAGCCGCCGCCACGCAGGCGGGCGGCACTGCGCAGGCGCAGCGCGTTCAGGCGGATGAAGCCGGTGGCGTCCGCCTGGTTGTACGCGCCGGCATCGTCCTCGAAGGTGGCGATGGCCGGGTCGAACAGCGAATTCGGGCTCTTGCGCCCGGCGATCAGCACGTTGCCTTTGTACAGCTTGACGCGCACGGTGCCGTTGACGTGCTGCTGACTCGCGTCGATCAGACCCTGCAGCAACTGCCGCTCCGGGCTCCACCAGTAGCCGTTGTAGACCAGGCTCGCGTAGCGCGGCATCAGGTCGTCTTTCAGGTGCGCCGCCTCGCGGTCGAGCGTGATCGACTCGATGGCGCGGTGCGCCTTGAGCATGATGGTGCCGCCGGGGGTTTCGTAGCAGCCGCGGGATTTCATGCCGACGTAGCGGTTCTCGACGATGTCGACCCGGCCGACGCCGTGACGGCCGCCGATTTCGTTCAGCCGCCGCATCACGCCGGCCGGCGTGAGCTGTTCGCCGTCCACTGCCACGATGTCGCCCTGGCGGTATTCGAGCTCCACGTACTGCGGCGCATCCGGCGCCTGTTCGGGGCTGGCCGTCCAGCGCCACATGGATTCTTCGGGCTCCTGCCAGGGGTCCTCCAGCACGCCGCCTTCATACGAGATATGCAGCAGGTTGGCGTCCATGGAGTAGGGCGCGGCCTGCCCGGCGCGCTTGAACTCGACCGGAATCCGGTGCTGCTCGGCATACGCCAGCAGTTTCTCGCGCGAGGTCAGGTCCCACTCGCGCCACGGCGCGATCACGCGCACCTCGGGCATCAGCGCGTAGGCGCCGAGCTCGAAGCGCACCTGGTCGTTGCCCTTGCCGGTGGCGCCGTGGGCGATGGCATCCGCCCCGGTCTCGCGGGCGATCTCTACCAGACGCTTGGCGATCAGCGGCCGCGCGATCGAGGTGCCGAGCAGGTACTCGCCCTCGTACAGCGCGTTGGCGCGGAACATCGGGAACACGAAGTCGCGCGCGAATTCCTCGGTCAGGTCGTCCACGTAGATGGCGCAGGCGCCCATGGTCTCGGCCTTGCGGCGGGCCGGCTCAAGTTCGGCGTCGCCCTGGCCGATATCCGCTGTGAAGGTGACCACCTCGCAGTGATAGGTTTCCTGCAGCCACTTCAGGATGATGGACGTATCGAGCCCGCCGGAGTAGGCGAGCACCACGCGCTTGACGTCGGCCATGAATGAGTCAGCTCCGCTGGGCGGTATCGAGGGGCGCTTATTCTAGGCCAAGCCGGTGACGCGGCAGGTGCCGCCGATGCCAAGGCCCGTGGTGGCATGCCGGTGGCTATGGTCGTTGCGGTGCCGGCGTCCGGGACAGCATGCTCCCGGCCTGACCATATGGCGCAAGCGTTTGGTTGTGAAGCAAGCGTATAAAAACCGTGGACGGGATTTTGCCGAATTTCCTTCGGCACGCTGAGGAAGTTCCGGCACGGGGTTTCAGCTTTTGCAGGGGAATCATGTCGGGACCGAGCA
>NZ_JAQVGQ010000026.1:0-15627 GCF_028696615.1 Immundisolibacter sp.
CAGACCAATGAGCACCCGGCCGTGCAGGGCGGGTTCGATTACTCCCACAGCAGCGGCGCCTACGCCGGCGTGTGGGCGTCCAACGTCGATTTCGAGGACGGCGACGAGGCATACATGGAAGTCGACCTGTACGCCGGCATGGCCGGCAAGGTCGGCGATCTCGGCTGGAAGTTCGGCGGCATCTACTACAACTACCCCGGCGTGTCGGACAGCTCCAACCTGAATTACGACTACTGGGAGGTCGGCCCGACGCTGACCTATCCGGTGGGGCCGGCCACCGCCAGCCTGCTGGTGCTGTGGAGCCCCAACTTCTACAACGAAACCGGCAAGGGTTTGTATTCGGAGCTCGGCCTGTCGGCGCCGCTGGGGCAGTTCACGCTCGGCGGCACTTTTGGCCACCAGGACATCGAGCGCAACGCCAAGTTCGGCACCAGCGACTACAACAACTGGAGCCTGTACGCCTCCACCACCGTGATGGGCCTCGGCCTGAAGCTGGCCTACACCGACACCGAGCTCAGCAAGAGCGAATGCTTCGGCGGCGCGCAGCCGTATGCCGACTGGTGCGGTGCGCGCGCCGTGTTCAGCGTCAGCAAGTCGCTGTGACAACCGGCGTTTGACGCCACAAAAAAGCGGGTGGGCCCGTCGGTCCACCCGCTTTTTTGTGTCTCGAAAACGGCCCGGTGACGCAGCGCGCCGGGCCGCATTGCCTCACATGTTGGCGATGATCGCCCGCCCGAACTCGCGGCTGCCGAGCTTGGTGGCGCCTTCCATCAGGCGCTCGAAGTCGTAGGTCACGGTCTTGGCCAGGATGGCGCCCGAGATGCCCTTGACCACCAGGTCCGCCGCCTCGGTCCAGCCCATGTGCCGCAGCATCATCTCGCCGGACAGGATGATCGAGCCCGGGTTCGACATGTTCTTGCCGGCGTACTTGGGCGCGGTGCCGTGCGTGGCCTCGAACAGCGCCACCGTGTCCGACATGTTGGCGCCGGGCGCGATGCCGATGCCGCCCACCTGCGCGGCCAGCGCGTCGGAGATGTAGTCGCCGTTCAGGTTCAGCGTGGCGATCACGCTGTACTCGCGCGGGCGGGTCAGGATTTGCTGCAGGAAGGCGTCGGCGATCGCATCCTTGACCACGATGTCGTTGCCGGTGCGCGGGTTCTTGAAGCTGCACCAGGGTCCGCCGTCGATCGGCTGGGCGCCGAATTCTTCCTTGGCCAGCGCATAGCCCCAGTCGCGGAAGGCGCCCTCGGTGAACTTCATGATGTTGCCCTTGTGCACCAGCGTCACCGACGGGCGGTCGTTGTCGATGGCGTACTGGATGGCCTTGCGCACCAGGCGGCGCGTGCCATCCTCGGACACCGGCTTGATGCCGATGCCGGAGCTTTCCGGGAAGCGGATTTTCTTGACGCCCATTTCCTTGATCAGGAAATCGATCAGCTTGCGCGCCTCCGGCGTGCGGGCGGCCCACTCGATGCCGGCGTAGATGTCCTCGGAGTTCTCGCGGAAGATCACCATGTCGGTGTCTTCCGGGCGCTTGATCGGGCTCGGCGTGCCGGGGAAGTAGCGCACCGGGCGCAGGCACACGTACAGATCGAGCTCCTGGCGCAGCGCCACGTTCAGCGAGCGGATGCCGCCGCCGACCGGGGTCTCGAGCGGACCCTTGATGCCGACCAGGAACTCGCGCATGGCGGTCAGCGTCTCGGCCGGCAGGTAGGTGTCGTTGCCGTACAGCTTGGCCGCCTTGGCGCCGGCGTAGATTTCCATCCAGGCGATCGAACGCTTGCCGCCGTAGGCTTTGGCGACGGCCGCGTCGAGCACTTCGATCATCGGCGGCGTCACGTCGACGCCGATGCCGTCACCCTCGATGAACGGGATGATCGGCCGGTCCGGCACGATGAGGGAGTTGTCGGCCCGGGCCGTAATGCGCTCGCCGTCGGTCGGTACAATGATTTTGTCGTATGCCATGGCCTCGCCTGCCGGTTGTGGAAAATGGCCATTTTAAGCGACAAGCCCGCCCACCCGACCGCCCGCGCGCATGAGCCAGCACACCATCCTGATCACCGACAGCGGCGAGAGTTTTCCCTGCGCCGAAGGACAATCCGTGCTGCACGGCATGAGCCGCCTGGGTCGCAAAGGCATTCCGCAGGGCTGCTACGGTGGCGGCTGCGGCGTGTGCAAGATTCAGGTGCTCAGCGGCGATTACCACACGCGCAAGATGAGTCGCGACCAGGTGACGGTCGAGGAAGAACAACAGGGCTATGCCCTGGCCTGCCGCACGTTTGCCGATTCCGACCTCACGCTGCGCGTGGTCGGCAAGCTGCACAAGGCGCTGACGCGGTGAGTTGAATCTGCCCCGCAGCCCATCGGGCGCGTCAACGCGACCGCGGTTTTTCTGCCAGCAGCCCCGATGCCGCACAGACTGCTACCGCTCCGCTCGCTGGCAGCAAATCCGCCGCGGCCGCGGACGACGCCAGCGGCCCGGTAATTGAGCGCGGCGCGGGCATGGGCCGTGCCGCAGCCGCAGCGGGCTCGAGAAATTACCTGACGGGAGTTTCAGCCTTATCTCAAGCACCGGCGGCCTGTCCGGCAAAGCACACGTATTCGTCGGCGCCGGACTTGGCGCGGTACATGGCCGTGTCGGCGGCGGCGATCAGCGCGTTGGCATCGTCGCCGTCGCGAGGGTGGCGGCTGATGCCGACGCTGGCGCCGATGTGCAGGTGTCGTCCGTGGTGGTCGATCGGTTGCTGCAGGGCGTGGCGCAGATCGTGCGCCAGGCGGGCCAGGGCGGCATCGTCGTGGGCGGCGTCGAGCAGGATCACGAACTCGTCGCCACCGAGTCGCGCCACGGTATCGGTCTCGCGCATCCGGTCGGTGAGGCGGCGCGCCACCGCGCACAGCACCGTATCTCCGGCCGCGTGGCCGTGGCGGTCGTTGACGTCTTTGAAACGGTTCAGGTCGACGAACAGCAGCGCAAAGCCGCCGGTATGGCGGCGGGCGCGCGCCAAAGCCTGCTCCAGACGTTCGAGAAACTGCCGCCGGTTGGGGAGACCGGTCAGGCTGTCGTGGCCGGCGAGGCGGTCCAGCGCCTGTTGTTTTTGGGTCAATTCCTGCACGTGGGTGCCGATCTGGTGCTGCATGTCGGCGATGCTGCGGGCGAGCACGCCGATCTCGTCGCGGCGGGCGTGCGGCAGGCGAGCCGGGCGTGCGCCGGGCGAGAACGCGCGCACCGCGGCGACCATGTCGTTCAGCGGTCGTGTCAGCGCCCGCGCCAGCAGGAATGCCAGCAAACTGGCCAGCAGGCTGAAGCCGATCACGATGTGCAGGGTGGTGCGGCCGAGCTGTTCGCTGTCGGCCAGCGCCGTGCGCAGCGGCAGCGACAGGCCGAGGATGAAGCCGTCGGCGCCGCGAAAGCCGGGCGCGGGCTGGCGAGCGAAGGCCGCGATCACGTTGCCTGCGGCCGCGTCGCGGCCGATCGTCACCAGCTCGTGGCTGGCGCCATCACCGGCGCCGGTCAGCGCGGCGGTGGCGGGAAACTCGTCCTGCACCAGCGCCTCGCGGCCGCGGTCGAAGGAAAACGCCTTGGCCGGGTCCGGGTGGATCAGGAATTCGCCGGCGCCGTTGGCCAGGTAGAGCCCCACCTCGGCCGGCAGGTCGCGCGTGATTTGCCGGAAAAGACCGCGCAGATCGACGTTGACCACCATCACGCCGAGCGCCTCGCCGCGTTCGCCGTCGCCGCCGTATACCGGCGCGGCCATGTACAGCGTGGGTTGTTGCAGGCCGGTGTTCGAGCCGGTTTCGTGGTTGATCGAGGCTTTCGACAGGTACACGGCGCCGGCGGGCAGGGCCAGCGTCTCGAACACGTACGGGTAGTGCCCCTTCTCCTGCAGGTCGGCGGCGTCGATGCGCACCGGCAGCCCGTCGACGCGGTCCACTCGCAGGCGTTCGCGGCCATGATCGGTGGCGCCGATCAGGCGCAGCTGCAGGTACTCCGGGTGTTGGCGCAGCAGGCCCTCGAAAAGCAGCGCCGAGTTGCGTGCCACCAGCGCCTGAAACGGGTCATCGCCGCCGCCGAGCACGCGCGCGGCCTGCGGGTGTCCGGCTAGCACCTTGATGTCGCGGGCGGTGTTCTCGAGGCTTTTGGTTAGCTGCCGGTTAAGCACACCGGCGGCGATGCGCAGGCGCTGCTCGGCGGCGGCGGTCAGCAGCTTGCGGCTCTCCACGTAGCCGTAATAGCCGGTGAGTCCCGACGCCAGAACGCCGGTCAGTGCCAGGGCGAGGCCGACTCGGTAGAGGATGCCGAATTTCACGGTGCCAGCACTCGCGCGGCGCCATCGCCGGAACGAATCCGCGCCCACAGCGCCTCCCGCCGCGCCGGATCCTCCACCGGCTCCAGCCACAGCAGGCGCTGTCCGTCGCTAGCGGCGAGACCATCCGCGACGGTGTTGCCGAGCCCCTGCTGGTTGGCCAGCGCCGCGCTGGCCGCCGGTCCGAGCATCTGGTCGATCCAGGCGTGAGCGAGCGCACGATCGCGCGCGGCGCGGGTGATCACCCAGCAGTCGAGCCAGGCCAGCGCGCCCTCGCGGGGAATCACATAACCCACGTTGGCGCCGGCCTGCTGCAGCAGGCGCACCTGCTGCCGGCCGTAATTGGCGAACATCAGCGCCGCGTGGTGGCGCATGAACACATCCACCGATTCCTCGGGCCGGCTGTAGAAACCGAGCACGTTGCGGCGCAGCGCGATCAGGCGCTCGACCGCCGGTGCCAGCTGGGCGGCCGGAATCTGAAACGGCGAGGCGAGTCCCAGGCGTTGCGCCGCCAGCGAGAAATTCTGGCTGCCGCCGTCGTAGGCGATCACCTTGCCGCGCAGGCGCGGATCCCACAGCGCCGCGATCGAGTCGGGCGCGCTCGTCAGCTGGCTGCGGTCGTAGATCAGCCCCATCGCCGAAAACGTATACGGCACGCCCAGGATTTGCAGCCCGGCGGCGGTGTGGCGCGTAAGGCCGGCGATGGACTCGACGTTCTGGAAAGCCGGCAGTTGGCGGCGGCGGTTGGGAATGGCAGCGGGGTCGATCGGCCCGATCAGGTTTGCCGCCACGTAGCGTTGCAATTCCGCCGTGTTGACCGCAAAGACGTCGAAGTCGGCGCCGCCGTTGGCACTGATGCGGGCCCATAGCACCTCGTCGGTGGTGGTCACGCTGAGGTCCACCTGGGCGCCGGTTTGCTGCTCGAAGCTGCGAACCACTTCGGCCGGTGCGTAACCCGGCCAGGCCAGCACCCGCAGCACGGGGCGCGCCTCGGCGGCCAGTGCCGCCGCGAGCAGGCCAAAGCCGAGCCATGCCCGCCGCCACGCCCCCGGCTGTAGCCGGCGCGGCGGCCTTGCGATGCCCAACGGGGCGAGGGCGTTTGCCGCTGCGCCGGCGATGCGCGTGTTCATGCCCAAGCCCGGCTTTCGTTCGGGAAATACAGAAACATTCTCGCCCTTGGGCGGCAATGCGTTAGTTGGTCAGCGCCCCCGCCGGGGCAGCCTGCTGGCACCCGGCGCTATCTGCTGCTGCGAGCAGGCGCCGAGAATGCCCTATCAGCCGCCTGGCGCGGGATGCACTTGGTCACAAAAAAGGGGGGGCGCGGAAAACGCCGGTCAAAGAGAAAATCCAGGGAGCGGCAATTTATCCAGCGGCCCCGTCTGGGCCAGGATGCCCTGGCATGACTCAATGTGTCGACACATTGAGTCATGGAGCGCGGCGCGGGCGTGACCCTTGCTGCAGGGATGGCGTTGCCCGAGTCGAGTGCTTGCGCCCGGGACTTGGCCGGGCCGCCCTAGGCTTGCGGATAACAAAAAGCCAGGCCGGTGGCCTGGCTTTATTTAGATGAGTGGTGGAGCGGAGGAGGATCGAACTCCCGACCTTCGCATTGCGAACGCGACGCTCTCCCAGCTGAGCTACCGCCCCACGAGATGCACGATTTCAAGAATCCAGGGCGCCACCGCTGGGCGGGCCCCGTTTTGCGGGGTGCGCAGTGTACCATGCAGCGCGCGCCGGCCAACAGACTGGCGCGGGTTTGTTTTGGAGGTTGCTGCCATGTTCCTTCGTCCTCGCTTGTTCAGGGCCAGCCTGCTGGCCGCCGCCGCTGTCTGCTCGTTCGCCGCGCGGGCGGGTGATCTCGAGGACGGCATCGCCGCCTTCGAACGGCGTGATTTCAACACCGCCGTGCGTCTGATCGCGCCGCTGGCCGAGCAGGGCAACACCGAGGCGGAATACTTCATGGGCACGTTCTATATGTACGGCCACGGCGTGGCCATGGACCCGCCGCAGGCCACGCTGTGGTTCAAGCGCGCCTACGGCCACTGGGAAGCGCAGGCGCGCGCCGGCAATCCGCAGGCCATGGTGGAGGTGGCCGGCATGCTGACGACCGGTCTTGGCGTGACGCGCGACGACAAGGCGGCCGTGGACTGGCTGCGCAAGGCGGGCGATCTGGGCAACGCCGATGCCTGGGCCGAGCTCGGCGGGCTGTATGTGGAGGGCGCCGGCGTGCCCAAGGACGTGGCCGAGGGTCGGCGCCTGCTCGGCAAGGCGGCGGCGGCCGGCAGCGCGCGCGCCAGCGAAATGCTGGCGGCGCTCGACAAGCGCACCGGGCCGGACGATTTTTGAGCGCCAGCACCACGCCGGCTGAGAAGCCGCTGATTCATGCAGCGCCGCGCTGGCGCGAGCTGAAAAATTCCAGGAATGGGATTTTTCAGCGCGTCGCCCAGGCCGCGGCGTGATCCTGCTCGCGTATCTGGCGGTCGGCGTGGCGGCGGGCCTGATCGCCGGCATGTTGGGGCTCGGCGGCGGCGTGGTGATCGTGCCGGCGCTGGCGCTGGTGTTTCCGCTGCTGGGCCTGCCGTCGCCGGTGCTGATGCATCTGGCGATCGGCACCTCGCTGGCGGTGATCGTGCCGACATCGATCTCGTCCACGCTCGCCCATTACCGGCGCGGCGCGGTGGACCTGCCGCTGCTGCGCCTGCTGCTGCCGGGGCTGGTGCCGGGGGCGCTGCTGGGCGGTTGGCTGGCGGACAGGCTGCCCAGTGCCCTGCTGGCGCGGGTGTTCGGCGTGTTCGTGATCGGCGTGGCGACGCAGATTTTCTTCAACGCCACGGCACCCGGGCGCAGGCCGCTGCCAGGTCAGGCTGGGCTGCTCGCCACCGGCATGGTGATCGGCACCGCCTCCACGCTGCTCGGTATCGGCGGCGGCTCGCTCACGGTGCCGTTTCTGAATTACTGCCGGGTGGACATGCGCCGCGCGGTGGCGACCTCGTCGGCCTGCGGGCTGGTGTTGGGCATGGTCGGGGCGGCGACGTTCCTGTGGGCCGGGCGCGATCATCCCGGCCTGCCGCCGGGGGCGGTCGGTTATCTGTATCTGCCGGCCTTCGTCGGCATCGCGCTGGCGTCGGTGCTGACGGCGCCCTACGGCGCGCGCCTTGCCCACAGTCTGCCGGTGCCAACGCTCAAGCGCGCGTTCGCGGTGTTTTTGATGCTGGCCGGGCTGCGCATGCTGGGCGTGCTGTCGTTTTGATCGGTTCTTAGGGGAGTGATGATTTATTCAGCGTTTCCCGTCCGGGGCAGGATGCCCTGGCATGAATCGACGGCGTAAGCCGTCGATTCATGGAGCGCTGCGCGGGCATGTACCGCGCAGCGGCGAGCTGAAAAACTCCATGGACGGAAATTTTCAGTATTCCTTTGGCGTCAGCCCCGCCGGTAGGTGACGAAGCTGTACGGATACGGGTTGCGCGCATCGGCCGGATGATCTTCGCGTGCCGTTTCGCGCCAGTCGGGACCGAGCGGCGGGAAGTGCGTGTCGCCTGCCAGCCGGGCGTGCACTTCGGTGAGTTCGATGCGCTGCGCGTCGGCCAGCGCCTGCGCATAGACCTTGGCGCCGCCGATCACCATGGCCGGGCCGCCGTGGGCGGCGGCGAGCGCGTAAGCCGCGGGCAGATCGGCGGCCACCAGCACGCCCGGCGGCGCGAAATCACGCCGCTGCGTGAGCACGATGTTAAGGCGCTGCGGCAGCGGTTTGCCGATGGACTCGAACGTCGCCCGCCCCATGATGACGGCGTGCCCGAGCGTGAGGCGCTTGAAGTGCTGGAGGTCCGCCGGCAGATGCCAGGGCAGCGTGCCGTCCCGGCCGATTACCCCACCGCAGGCCACCGCCACCACCAGCACCACCTCGACCGGCGCCGTCACACCGCCACCGGGGCGCGGATGGCGGGGTGCGGGTCGTAGCCGCTGATCTCGAAGTCCGCGTACTCGAAGTCGAACAGCGACGTCGCCCGGCGGCGGATGGTGAGCCGTGGCAGCGGCCGCGGCGTGCGCGTGAGCTGCTCGCGCGCCTGTTCCAAATGGTTCAGGTACAAGTGCGCGTCGCCCAGGGTGTGGATGAACTCGCCGGGTTCAAGTCCCGTCACCTGCGCCACCATCGTCGTCAAGAGCGCGTACGAGGCGATGTTGAACGGCACGCCCAGAAAAATGTCCGCGCTGCGCTGGTACAGCTGGCACGACAGCCGCCCGTCCGCCACGTAGAACTGGAACAGCACATGGCACGGCGGCAGCGCCATCTGCGCCAGCTGCGCGACGTTCCAGGCACTCACGATGAGCCGCCGCGAGTCGGGATTGGTCCTGATCTGCTCGACCACGTCGGCCAGCTGGTCGATGTGGCCGCCGCCGTAATCCGGCCAGCTGCGCCACTGGTAGCCGTAGATCGGCCCGAGCTCGCCGCGCGCGTCGGCCCATTCGTCCCAGATGCTGACGCCGTGCTCGTGCAGATAGGCGACGTTGGTGTCGCCGCGCAGGAACCACAGCAGCTCGTGGATGATGGATTTGACGTGCAGCCTCTTGGTGGTCAGCAGCGGAAAGCCGTGCGCGAGGTCGTAGCGCGACTGCCAGCCGAACAGGCTCAGCGTGCCGGTGCCGGTGCGGTCGGCCTTGTGCGTGCCGTGGTCGAGCACGGCGCGCATCAGATCGAGATATTGCTGCATGGAGACGGGGCGAGGGGCTGGAGTGGGGCGCTAGAATACCGCCATGAACGCCCCCCACGACCCGCGCCAACCACGCCCGCACGACATCGCCGTGGCGGTCAGCACGCAGTATCTGGCTGATCAGTCCGACCCGGTGCGCGGCCGCTACGCGTTCGCCTACACGGTCACCATCACCAACCGCGGCACGGTGCCGGCGCGTCTGGTGTCGCGGCACTGGATCATCACCGATGCCGACGACCACACCCAGGAAGTGCGCGGCTTGGGCGTGGTCGGTCAGCACCCGCACCTGGCGCCCGGCGAGTCGTTTACCTACACCAGCGGCACCATGCTGGACACGCCGACCGGCCTCATGCACGGCAGCTATCAGATGGTGGGCGACGACGGGGTGCAGTTCGACGCGCCCATCCCGCCGTTTCACCTGGCCGCACCGCACAGCCTGCACTGATGGACATCCTGCTGAACGGCGAGCACCGCACGGTGCGCCCGGATTTGACGGTGGCGGCGCTGCTGGACGAGCTGGGTCTGGCCGGCAAGCGCCTGGCGGTGGAGGTGAACCGCGACATCGTGCCGCGCGGCGAGCACGCCACGCGCGTGCTGCGCGACGGCGACCGGGTGGAAATCATTCACGCCATCGGCGGCGGTTGAGGCCGCGAGGACGCACACCATGAACGCTGACGACGACCTGCTGCGCATCGGCGCGCGTAGCTTCAAGTCCCGCCTGCTGGTCGGCACCGGCAAGTACAAGGATCTGGACGAAACCGCCCGCGCCATCGCGGCCAGCGGCGCCGAAATCGTCACCGTGGCGGTGCGGCGGGTGAACATCGGCCAGAACCCGAACGAGCCGAACCTGCTCGACGTGCTGCCGCCGGACCGCTACACCATCCTGCCGAACACCGCCGGCTGCCACAGCGCCGACGAGGCGGTGCGCACCTGCCGCCTGGCGCGCGAGCTGCTGGACGGTCACAACCTGGTCAAGCTCGAAGTGCTGGCCGAGCACAAGACGCTGTACCCGGACGTGATCGAGACGCTCGCCGCCGCCAAGACCTTGATCGCCGACGGCTTCGAGGTGATGGTCTACACCTCCGACGACCCCATCCTCGCCAAGCGGCTCGAGGACCTGGGCTGCGTGGCGGTGATGCCGCTGGCGGCGCCCATCGGCTCCGGGCTCGGCATCCGCAACCCCTACAACCTGCGGTTGATCATCGAGCAGGCGGGCGTGCCGATCCTGGTCGACGCCGGCGTCGGCACGGCCAGCGACGCCGCGGTGGCCATGGAGCTCGGCTGCGATGGCGTGCTGATGAACACGGCGATTGCCGGCGCCAGGGACCCGGTGCTGATGGCAAGCGCCATGCGCAAGGCCGTCGAGGCCGGCCGCGAGGCCTATCGGGCCGGGCGCATCCCGCGCAAGGCCTATGCATCCGCCTCGTCGCCGCTCGAAGGGCTGATGTTTGACTGACCCGTCCGCTGCCGAAGCGCAAACGCCGCGGCGCGCCATCCGCAGCTTCGTGGTGCGCGCCGGGCGCATGACCCCGGCGCAGCGCCAGGCGCTCGATCGCCTGTGGCCGCGCTACGGCGTCGACCTGCCGCCGGGCGAGCTGGACCTCGATGCGGTTTTCGGTCGCCGCGCGCCGCGCACGCTCGAGATCGGCTTTGGCATGGGCGATGCGCTGCTCGAGCTCGCGATGGCGCAGCCCGAGCGCGATTTTCTGGGCGTAGAGGTGTATCCACCCGGCATCGGGCGCTTTCTGCTGCGCCTCGAGCAGGCCGGGCTCGGCAACGTGCGCGTGGTGTGCGCCGATGCGGTGGAAGTGCTCGGCCGGCATCTGCCGCCTGGCGGTCTCGATGAACTGCTGGTGCTGTTCCCGGACCCGTGGCCCAAGAAACGTCACCACAAGCGGCGCCTGGTGAACGCGGCGTTTCTTGCCCTTGCCGCGCGCGTGCTCGCCCCTGGCGGGCGGCTGCACATCGCCACCGACTGGGCCGATTACGCGCAGGCCATCGCCGAGCTATTGGCTGACAACGCCGATTTCAGCGCCGAACCGGACACTGCCGCCCGCCCGCCGACCAAGTACCAGCGGCGCGGCGAGCGGCTGGGGCATGCGATCGTGGATTTTTGCCTGCGGCGGGCGTAACCCCGCCGCAGTGCACCGCCACACGCCGGTCCGGCGGTTATCGCAGCCTGCCCAGAATTTGTGAAGAAATGCGCGTCCTGCGCATTGCTTGCGTCGCCCGTCCGGTACATGCCCGGACGGGCTCGGAGCTTGAAAACTTCACAGGCTCTCAGAGTTTGTGAAGAAATGCGCGTCCTGCGCATTTCTTGCGTCGCCCGTCCGGTACACGCCCGGACGGGCTCCCGCGAATCAAGCCCTTACGGGCTCGCTTCGCGTCCGGCCATCCCTGGCCGGCCTGAGAGCTTGAAAAATTCACAAGCTCTCAGTCGAGCAAATGGCTGACCAAGCCGTCGGCCAGCTTGGGCTCGAACCAGGTGGACTTCGGCGGCATCACCTGCCCGGCGTCGGCCACCGCCATCAGGTCCTCGAGCGAGGTGGGGTACAGCGCGAACGCCACCGCCATCTCGCCGCTGTCGACGCGCCGCTCGAGCTCGCCAAGGCCGCGGATGCCGCCGACGAAATCGATGCGCTTGTCGCGTCGCGGGTCGCTCACGCCGAGCACCGGCTCGATCAAATAGTGATGCAGCAGGCTCACGTCGAGCCGGCCGACCGGATCGTCCGGCACCCGGCCGGGTTTCAGCGTCAGGCGGTACCACTGGCCGCGCAGGTACATGCCGAACTCGTGCGGCTTGGCCGGTCGCGCCTGGCCGGCGCTCGGTTCGAGGTCGAAATGCTCTGCCACGCGCGCCAGGAAGGCGTCCGGGGCCAGGCCGTTCAGGTCGGTCAGCAGGCGGTTGTAGTCGAGGATTTTCACCTGGTCGTGCGGAAAGCTCACGGCCAGGAAGTACCAGTGCTCGGCGTCCGGCGCGCCGTCGCGCGCGGCGGCCACGCGCGAGGCGGCGGCGCTGCGGTGGTGGCCGTCCGCAATGTAGAGCACGCCCTGGGCGTTGGCGGCGGCGGTGATGGCGGCGATGTCGGCCGGATCGTCGATCACCCACAGCGTGTGCCGCACGCCGTCAGCGGCGGTGACGTCGGCCGCCGGCTCGCCAGCAGCCACGCGCGCGAGCACGCCATCGAGCGTCTCGTCGGCGCGGTGCACCAAGAACACCGGGCCGGTCTGGGCGTTGCTGGTGTCGATATGCCGCACGCGGTCGTTTTCCTTGTCCAGGCGCGTGAACTCGTGCCGGCGGATGCGGTTCTCGTCGTAGGCGCGCACCGAGGCGGCCACCACCACGCCGAGCTGCGCGCGGCCGTCCATCACCAGCCGGTAGGCGTAATAGCAGGGCTGCGGGTCCTGGCGCAGCACGCCGCTGTCGATCATCCGGCGCAGGTTCTCGGCGCCCTTGGCATAGACGGCGTCGGCGTAGGGGTCGGTGTCCGGCGGCAGGTCGACCTCGGGGCGCGACACGTGCAGGAAACTCAGCGGCCGGCCCTCGACCATGGCGCGCGCCTCGGCGGCATTCATCACGTCGTAGGGCGGGGCGATCACCTCGCCGGCGCGGCCGGGGGCCGGGCGCAGGCCGCGGAACGGGCGAATCAGGGACATGGGCTACCTCGTGGAAAAGCAAAACGCCCCGGGCTCCTGCCGGAACCCGGGGCGCGGGGTATGGAACGCTCAGGCTGCCTGCTGCAGGGCGGCGATGCGCTCGTCCAGCGGCGGGTGCGACATGAACAGCCGCGCCAGGCTGCGCCCGCCGGTGATGCCGAACGCCGCCAGCTGATCCGGCAGCGTCGGTTCGTGGGCGGCTTTCAGGCGCTGCAGCGCCGCGATCATTTTGCCGCGCCCGGCCAGGCTGGCGCCGCCGCGGTCGGCGCGAAACTCGCGCTGGCGGCTGAACCACATCACGATCACACTGGCGAGGAGGCCGAACAGCAGCTGCGCCACCATGGTGGCGATGAAATAGCCGGCGCCGTAGCCCTCCTCGTTGCGGAACACGGCCCGGTCGATGAACTGCCCGACCAGGCGCGAGAACACGATCACGAACGTGTTCAGCACGCCCTGGATCAGCGTCAGCGTCACCATGTCGCCGTTGGCGATGTGCGTGATCTCGTGACCCAGCACGGCCTCGGCCTCGTCGCGCGTCATGCTGCGCAGCAGGCCGGTGCTCACCGCCACCAGGGCGTTGTTGCGGCTCATGCCGGTGGCAAAGGCGTTCGGTTCGGGCGCGTCGTAGATGGCCACCTCCGGCATGCCGATGCCGGCCAGTTCGGCCTGTCGGCGCACGGTGTTGACCAGCCAGGCCTCGAGCTCGGTCTGCGGCTGCTCGATGACCTGCGCGCCCACCATTTGCTTGGCCATCCATTTGGACATGGCCAGCGAGATGAACGAGCCGCCCATGCCGAACACGGCGGCGTAGACCAGCAGCGGCGCGATGCCGGCCTGCCCGGGGCGGATGCCCAGCAGCGGCAGCAGGATGTTCAGCGCCACGCTCAACACCAGCAGCACCGCCAGGTTGGTCAGCACGAACAGCAGGACACGTTTCATGGGAATCCCTCTTTTAAGGAAGCGCTGAAAATGCCGTCCCTGGATTTTTCAGCTCGCATCCGCGCGCTTCAGGCCCGCGCCGCGCTCCATCGATCAATGCCTTGCGGCGTTGATCGATGCCTGGGCATCCTGCCCCGGCTGGGCCACGCCGAGCGAATCCGCGTTTCCTGGGCCGGTGGCGCCGGATGCGTCACGTTCAAGATAGGGGTCGCGGGCGACGCGTTCAAGTCGCCTTCCGGGCGGCGGACGGTTTTCGCTACCCTGCCGGCGGCAGTGGACAGGAAACCCTACCGAACGATAGTTTCTGCACAGCGAAAAAAAATCGGGAGGGCCGAAGCACTCCCGATTGGAGGTTTAGAGGAGGAGAAACGACGCTCATTGCGAACGTCGGGGCGAATGATAGAAGCCGCTGGCGGCGGTTGTCAACATCGTTTTCTGCACGTGCAAAACCTCACGAGGAGTCGACCTTGACCGAAGTCATGAATTTCCTGCCATGCGGCGATTACCGCCTGGCTTACCGGCGGCTGCCCGGCCGCGAGCCGGGGGTGATGTTCTGCGGCGGTTTCATGTCGGACATGACCGGCAGCAAGGCGAGCGCATTGGCCGCGCACTGCGCGCGCCAAGGCCGCGCCTTCGTGCGCTTCGATTACTCCGGGCATGGCGCGTCGGAAGGCCGTTTCGTCGACGGTAGCATCGGCCGCTGGCGCGATGACGCGCTGGCGGTGCTGGACGGCCTCACGGCCGGGCCGCAGGTGATCGTCGGCTCCAGCATGGGCGGCTGGATCGCGCTGCTGCTGGCGCTGGCGCGACCCGAGCGCGTGCGCGCGCTGCTGCTGCTGGCGCCGGCGGCGGATTTCACGCAGGCCATCTGGGACGAGGAACTCGACCAGACCGAGCGCGAACGCCTGCTGCGCGACGGTTACGTGGAGCGTCCGTCCGAGTACAGCGCCGAGCCGTACCTGATCACCCGCCGGCTGATCGAGGACGGCCGCCGGCACCTGCTGCTGGACCGGCCGATCGATGTCCGCTGCCCGGTGCGCATCCTGCACGGCATGCGCGACAGCGACGTGGCCTGGCAGCGCTCGATCACGCTCACGCAGCGCTTGCAGGGCGACGATGTGGTGCTGACGCTGCTGAAGTCCGGCGATCACCGGCTGTCGACGCCGGACGACCTCGAGCGCCTGACGGCGACCGTCGAGGCGCTGTGCGTTCAGGGTTGGTAAAGAAATGCGTCCTGCGCATTCCTTGCGTCGCCCCTGCGGCCATCTGTGGCCTAAACCTCACACCTCAGCCAGATCGCCCTTTTCTTCCAGCCAGCGGCGGCGGTCTTGTGAGCGTTTTTTGGCTAGCAGCATGTCGAGCAGGGCGCCGGTGTCGTCGCCGCTGTCCACGGTGAGGCGCACCAGCCGGCGCGTGTCGGGCGCCATCACCGTCTCGCGCAGCTGCGGCGGGTTCATTTCGCCCAAGCCCTTGAAGCGCAACACGTTGATCTTGCCTTTGATCTTCTCGGCGGCGATGCGGTCGAGGATGCCTTGGCGCTCGGTGTCGTCCAGCGCGTAGAACTGGTGCTGGCCGACGTCGATGCGGTACAGCGGCGGCATCGCCACGTGCACGTGGCCGGCCGCCACCAGCGCCGGGAAGTGGCGCACGAACAGCGCGCACAGCAGTGTCGCGATGTGCGCGCCGTCGGAGTCGGCGTCGGCGAGGATGCAGACCTTGCCGTAGCGCAGGCCCGTGAGGTCCTCCGAGCCCGGATCCACGCCGATGGCGACTGCGATGTCGTGCACTTCCTGCGAGCCCAGCACCTCGCCGCCGTCGACTTCCCAGGTGTTGAGAATCTTGCCGCGCAGCGGCATCACGGCCTGAAATTCGCGATCGCGCGCCTGTTTGGCGCTGCCGCCGGCGCTGTCGCCTTCCACCAGGAACAATTCGGTGCGCGCCGGGTCCTGCAGCGTGCAGTCGGCGAGCTTGCCGGGCAGTGCCGGGCCCTGCGTGACGCGCTTTCGCACCACCTGCCGGGC
>NZ_JAQVGQ010000026.1:15727-19240 GCF_028696615.1 Immundisolibacter sp.
CGCCCGACGTGGAACGTCGGCACATCGAAAAAGCGCGCATCCGGCCAGAAGCGCACCTCGGTGCCGGTCTGCCGGCGCGGCGCCTCGCCGATGACGGCAAGCTCGCTGCGCTTTTCGCCGTCGGCGAATTCCATGGCGTACTCGCGCCCGTCGCGCCACACGCGCACCGTCAGGCGCGAGGACAGCGCGTTCACCACCGACACGCCGACGCCGTGCAGGCCGCCCGAGAACTGGTACGCCTTGTTCGAGAATTTGCCGCCGGCGTGCAACCGGGTCAGGATCACCTCGACGCCCGGCAGGCCTTCTTCCGGGTGGATGTCGACCGGCATGCCGCGGCCGTCGTCGCGCACCGCCAGCGAGCCATCGTCGTGCAGCGTCACCGCGATGTGCCGGGCGTGACCGGCCAGCGCCTCGTCGACGGCGTTGTCGATCACCTCCTGCGCCAGGTGGTTCGGGCGTTCGGTCTGGGTGTACATGCCGGGGCGCTTTCGCACCGGCTCGAGGCCGGTCAGCACCTCGATGGAAGCGGCGTCGTAGGTCTGGTTCATGAAGGCGCAAGACGGGCCGCAGGGCGGCGTGGGCGGTGCCGGCGGGCATGAGGGGTGCGCTATGCTAGCCACTATGACCAGCAAGCGTAAGCCCGAAGCGCCCGCCGCCGAGCCCGCGCCGGACGCGGCGCTGCCCAATTTCGAGGCGGCGCTGGCCGAGCTCGAAACCATCGTCGAGCAGCTCGAGCGCGGTGACCTCAGTCTCGAGCACGCGCTGCGCGACTTCGAGCGAGGTGTGCAGCTCGCCCGCGGCTGCCAGCTCGCGCTCAAGAACGCCGAGCTCAAGGTCCAGCAACTGGTCGAAGCCAACGGCCAGCTGCGTCTGGAAGGCTTCGAGCCGGCCGAGTAGAGCCGCCATGCAGTCCCTGGACGATTTTCTCGCCGCCGTGCGCGCGCGCAGCGAAGCCGTGCTCGACCGCCTGCTGCCGCCGGCCGATCTGCCGGTGGCGCGTCTGGCCGAAGCCATGCGCTACGCCGCACTCGGCGGCGGCAAGCGCCTGCGCGCCGCGCTGGTGTACGCGGGCGGCGAGGCGCTCGGCGCCGACCCTGCCGCCCTGGACGCGCCCGCCGCAGCGGTGGAGCTGATCCACGCCTACTCGCTGGTGCACGACGACCTGCCGGCAATGGACGACGACGATCTGCGCCGCGGCAAGCCCACGTGTCACCGCGCCTTCGACGAGGCCACCGCCATCCTGGCCGGCGATGCGCTGCAGACGCTGGCCTTCGAGGTGTTGGCGGCGGCTGAGGCGATTGCGCCCGAGCGGCGGCTCGCCATGCTGCGCGAGCTGGCCCGCGCCAGCGGCGTGCACGGCATGGCGGGTGGGCAGGCGCTCGATCTGGCCGCCGAGGGCAAGCGCCTCACCCTGCCCGAGCTCGAAACCGTGCACCGCGGCAAGACCGGCGCGCTGATCGTCGCCAGCGTGCGCCTGGGCGCGCTGGTGGCGCCGGCGGCGGATGCGCCGCTGCTCGCCGCGCTGGCCGCGTATGGGCAGGCGCTCGGCCTGTGCTTTCAGATTCAGGACGACATCCTGGACATCGATGGCGACACCGCCACGCTCGGCAAGACCGCCGGGGCGGATTCGGCCCGCGGCAAGGCGACCTACCCGGCGCTGCTCGGTATCGACGGCGCGCGCGAGCGCGCCCGCCAGGAATGCGAACGGGCCGTGGCGGCGCTGGCACCGCTCGGCGCCGCTGCCGGGCGCCTGGCGCAACTGGCCGCGTACAGCCTGTCGCGCCGCGCCTGACGGGCGCGGCGGCAGCTGCGGGCGTGGATCGACGGCGTAAGCCCTTGATTCACGCCGCGCCGCGCGGGTGTGTCCCGCGCTGCGGCGATTCCCCAGGGCGGCCGCCGGTGCCGTACAGTGACCCGCCGCGGACTCGCCGGAGACTTCCATGTCCTATACCGCCCTCGACTATGCACTCGCCGACGGCATCGCCACGCTGACGTTGAACCGTCCCGCGGCGCGCAATGCGCTCGACATGACGCTGCGCGCCGAGCTGGCGCAGGTGCTGCGGGAGCTGGCGGCGAGCAGCGAGGTCCGCGCGCTGATCCTCACCGGCGCCGGCGGGCAGTTCTGCGCCGGCGGCGATCTGCGCGCCATGACCGCGGCGCGGCGCCCGCCGCCGGTCTCGCGCGGGCGGGTCAAGGCCATGCACCACTGGCTGCGCGATCTGGTCGATCTCGAACTGCCGGTCATCGCGGCGGTGGACGGCGCCGCCTACGGCGCCGGGTTTTCGCTGGCGCTGGCGGCCGATTTCATCCTGGCCACGCCCAGGGCGCGCTTTTGCGCCGTGTTCGGGCGCCTTGGACTCGTGCCGGACATGGGCATGTTTCATCTGCTGCCGCGCATCGTCGGGCTCGCCCGCGCCAAGGAGCTGATCTACTCGGCGCGCGTGCTGCCGGCGCCCGAGGCGCAGGCGCTGGGCATCGTCCATGGCCTGCACGAGCCGGATGCGCTGCCGGCGGCGGCGCGGGCGCTGGCCGGGCGCTTCGTGCACGCCTCGCGCGATGCGCTCGGCTTGGCCAAGAACATCCTGAACCAGGCCCAGCACCTGGACGCGCACGCGCTCGAAGACCTCGAATGCCACGCCCAGGCGCTGTGCATGAGCACCGACTACTACCAGGACGCCGCCCGGCGCACGCTGGCGCGCGAGCCGCTGGATTTCGACTGGGAGCGGCTTTCGGGCGCGGGGCAATAGCCCCAAGCGCCGATCAGCGCCGGCGTCGGACGGCGCCGAGCTGCTCGGCGAGTTGCCGAGCAAAGCGTGCGGCCGTGGCCGGCTCGAGCGTGGAGGCGGTCAGGCGCAGCGCCGGGCGCGGTGCGGTGATCGCGAATGCCTCGGCCGTGCGCACCAGCCAGCCGGCCTGCGCCAAGCGCTGGGCCAGGTGCGCGGCGTCGGTGCCAGGCGGCAGCGGCACCCAGACGTTGAGGCCCTCGCAGGGCTCGAGGGCCGCGATGTCGGCCTCGCGCAGCGCATCGATCAGCGCCTGCCGGCGCCGCGCATAGGTGTCGCTCGCCGTGCGCAGTTGCGCCAGGACGGCATCGTCGCCGAGCAGCCGGCGCACCGCCGTCTGCAGCAGATGGCTCACCCAGGCGGTGCCGGCGGCCAGGCGCAGGTGCAGGCGCTCGGCGGTGCCGGCATCGCTCGCCACCAGGGCAAGGCGCAGGTCCGGGCCCAGAGCCTTGGAGACCGAACGCACCAATGCCCAGCGGCAGGCGCCGGCCGGCACGATGGAAAAATAGGGTGTCCGGGCGAGCAGTGCGAAGTGGTCGTCCTCGATCACCAGCACGTGCGGGTGACGGGCCAGGATGGCGCGCAGCGCCTTTGCCCGCGAGGCGCCGAGGCTGCAGCCGGTCGGGTTGTGGGCGCGCGGCGTGCACAGCACCGCCTGGGCGCCGGCGGCCAGCGCCGCCTCGAGCGCTTCGGGGCGCATGCCCTCGGCGTCGATGGCGACCGGCAGCGC
>NZ_JAQVGQ010000212.1 GCF_028696615.1 Immundisolibacter sp.
GTCGGCTTCCTGGAAGGCGTCGTTGCCGATCAGGTGCGTGGCCACCTGGCCGGTGATCACCACCATCGGAATCGAATCCATGTAGGCGGTGGCGATGCCGGTGACGGCGTTGGTGGCGCCGGGGCCCGACGTCACCAGCACCACGCCCGGCTCGCCGGTGGCGCGTGCGTAGCCGTCCGCGGCGTGGGTCGCCGCCTGTTCGTGGCGCACCAGGATGTGTTCCACGTCCTGCTGGCCGTACAGGGCATCGTAGATGTGCAGCACGGCGCCGCCCGGGTAGCCGAACACGTGGCGTACGCCATGGTCGCGCAGGAAACGGACGATGATCTCGGCGCCGGTGAGTTCCACGTGGCCTCCGGGTCTGGCGTGGCTGAAAGCCGGGAAGGCGGGCCAAAGGCCCGAAAAAAAGGCCGGCAAGAATAGCAGATTTGCACGCTGCCCCGCCGCGCCGCGGGCGCGTTGTTGGGGGCGCGGGGGCGCTGCTAGAATCGATCGCCGCCGCCGCCGCGGCGCACGACCTGCATCGGTCAAGCTTGCTCTTTGCTGCCCCTTCTTGGGCACCACAGCCCCGGCGCCGGCCGCCCGGGTATGTCATCCCCGCATTGAACGAATACCCGACACTCAGGAATCACGATGGCCGACAGCGTCAAGATCGAAATCGAAGGCAAGGTATACGAATTTCCCGTCGTGATCGGCACCGAAGGGGAAAAGGCAATCGATATCAGTGAGCTGCGTGCCCGCACCGGATACATCACCATGGATCCGGCGTTCATGAACACCGGCGCCACCACCAGCGCCATCACCTTTCTGGACGGCGAGCGGGGCATCCTGCGCTACCGCGGCATTCCCATCGAGCAACTGGCCGAGCAGTCATCGTTCACCGAAACCGCCTATCTGCTGATTTTCGGCCACCTGCCGAGCAAGGCCGAGCTGTTGGCGTTCCGCGCCCAGATCAGCCGCCATTCGATGATCCACGAGGGGCTCAAGGAGCTGATCGACCGCTTCCCGCCAGGGGCGCATCCGATGGCCATCCTGTCGTCGGCGGTCTGCGCCATGTCGGCCTACTACCCGGAGCTGGCCAAGATGGACCAGACGCCGGAGGAAGTGGAGCTGTCGATCGTGCGGCTGATGGCCAAGATCACCACCATCGCCGCCTACGCCTACAAGCAGTCGATCGGCCATCCGCTGCTGTACCCGGACAACAGCCTGGGGTATTGCGCCAACTTCCTGCGGATGATGTTCGGCGTGCCGTGCGAGCCCTACGTGGTGGACGAAGACCTGGTCAAGGCGCTCAAGGTGCTGCTGATCCTGCACGCCGACCACGAACAGAACTGCTCGACATCCACCGTGCGCCTGGTCGGCTCGTCGCGCGCCAACCTGTTCGCGGCCATTTCGACCGGCATCCTCGCCTTATGGGGGCCGCTGCACGGCGGCGCCAACCAGGAGGTGCTGGAGATGCTGGAGGAAATCCAGCGCGATGGGGGCGACGTGCAAAAGTTCGTCGCCAAGGCCAAGGATCCCAAGGACCCGTTCCGTCTGATGGGCTTCGGGCACCGCGTCTACAAAAATTACGACCCGCGCGCCACCATCATCAAGCGCACCGCCGACGTGGTGCTGGCCAAGCTCGGCAAGCAGGACGACCCGTTGCTGAAGATCGCCAAGGAGCTCGAAGCGGCGGCGCGTTCGGACAGCTATTTCATCGATCGCAAGCTGTACCCGAACGTCGATTTCTACTCCGGCATCATCTACCACGCCATGGGCATCCCGACCAACATGTTCACGGTGATGTTCGCCATCGGCCGTCTGCCGGGCTGGATCGCGCAGTGGAAGGAAATGCTCGACCAGAAATCGAAGATCGGCCGGCCGCGCCAGATCTACGTCGGCCCCCCCAAGACCGACTACGTGCCGCTAGACGCGCGCGGCTGAGTCCGGCGGCAGGCAGGGGGCGGCCGGGGCTCGGCGCTCGCAGGTGTGGCCGTCCGGCGCAGCCCGGACGGCCGCTTTCGTTTTTGCATCGGGAGGGGGCAGCCTTTGAGCGGCAGCATTCTTGAACGTCTGGAAAGTGCCCGGGCGGCGGCCCGGCTCGGCGGCGGCGTCGAGCGCATCGCCGCCCAACACGCCAAGGGCAAGCTGACGGCGCGCGAGCGCATCGATCTGCTGCTGGACGCGGGCTCGTTCTGTGAGCTCGACACCTTCAAGCAGCACCGTTGCCAGGATTTCGGCATGGCCGACAAAAAGATCCCTGGCGATGGCGTGGTGACCGGCTACGGCACCATCAACGGGCGGCTCACGTTCGTGTTCTCGCAGGATTTCACGGTATTTGGCGGGGCGTTGTCGGAAACCCACGCCGAGAAAATCTGCAAGGTCATGGACCGCGCAGTCGAGGTCGGCGCGCCGGTGATCGGCCTGAACGACTCCGGCGGCGCGCGCATCCAGGAAGGCGTGGCTTCGCTCGGCGGTTATGCGGAGATTTTCTGGCGCAACGTGCAAGCCTCGGGGGTGGTGCCGCAGCTGTCGGTGATCATGGGACCGTGCGCCGGTGGCGCCGTGTATTCGCCGGCCATGACCGACTTCATCTTCATGGTCAAGGACACGTCCTATATGTTCGTGACCGGTCCCAACGTGGTGAAAACGGTCACCCACGAGGACGTGACCGCCGAGGAGCTGGGCGGTGCGACCACGCACACCAGCAAATCCGGCGTGGCCGATCTGGCGCTCGAAAATGACATCGAGGCCATGGTGCAGACGCGGCGGCTGTTCGATTTCCTGCCGCTGAACAATCTGGAAACGCCGCCGAGCTACCCCAGCGACGACCCATTCGACCGCGTCGAACCGGCGCTGGACACGCTGGTGCCGGAAAGTGCCACCCAGCCCTACGACATCAAGGAGCTGATCTACAAAATCGTCGACCACCGCGATTTCTTCGAGATCCAGCCCGATTACGCCAAGAACATCGTGATCGGCTTCGCGCGCCTGGAAGGCCGCACGGTCGGCATCGTCGCCAATAACCCGAAGGTGCTGGCTGGCGTGCTCGACATCGACTCGTCGCGCAAGGCGGCGCGCTTCGTGCGCTTTTGCGACTGCTTCAATATTCCACTCGTGACGTTGGTGGACGTGCCGGGCTTCCTGCCGGGCACTGCCCAGGAGCGCGGCGCCATCATCAAGCACGGCGCCAAGTTGCTGTATGCCTACGCCGAAGCCACCGTGCCGAAGCTCACCGTCATCACGCGCAAGGCCTACGGCGGCGCCTATGACGTGATGAGCAGCAAGCACATCCGCGGCGACATCAACTATGCCTGGCCCACGGCCGAGATCGCCGTGATGGGCCCGAAGGGGGCGGTCGAGGTGATGTACCGCCGCCAGATCGACCAGTCGGCCGACCCGGCCGCCGAGACCGCGCGCCTGGAGCAGGAATACCGCGAGCGGTTCGCGAATCCCTTCGTGGCGGCCGAGCGCGGCTTCATCGACGACGTGATCACGCCGTCGCGCACCCGCGAGCACCTGTGCCGGGCGCTGCGCATGCTGGCCAACAAGAGCGTGCAGCGGCCATTCAAAAAACACGGCAACATTCCGCTCTAAGGTATTGAAAATGCCGCTGTTCAAAAAGATTCTCATCGCCAACCGCGGCGAAATCGCCTGCCGGGTTATCCGTACCTGCCGGCGCCTTGGCATCGCCACGGTGGCCATCTACTCCGAAGCCGACAAGAACGCGCTGCACGTGCGCATGGCGGATGAGGCCTGGCCGGTCGGTCCGGCGCCGAGTGCGCAGTCGTACCTGAACGTCGACCGCATCCTGGAGGTGATCGCCGCCAGCGGCGCCGAGGCGGTGCACCCCGGCTACGGCTTTTTGTCCGAGAACGCCGAGTTCGCACGCCGTCTGGATGAGGCGGGCGTGGTGTTCATCGGCCCGCCGCAGGACGCCGTGCGCGCCATGGGCGACAAGATCGAGTCAAAGAAGCTCGCCGTGCAGGCCGGTGTGAGCACCGTGCCGGGCTATGTGGGCATCATCGAGAGTCCCGACGAGGCGGTGCGCATCGCCGAAGACATCGGATTTCCGGTGATGATCAAAGCCTCCGCCGGCGGCGGCGGCAAGGGCATGCGGGTGGTGAACCGGCGCGAGGAAATGGCCGAGGGTTTTCGCGCCGCGGCGTCCGAGGCGCGTTCGAGCTTCGGCGATGATCGCGTGTTCATCGAAAAGTACATCGTGAGGCCCCGCCACATCGAAATCCAGGTGCTCGGCGACCGTCAGGGCAACATCGTGTACCTCGGCGAGCGCGAATGCTCCATCCAGCGCCGCCACCAGAAGGTGATCGAGGAGGCGCCGAGCGTGTTCCTGACGCCGCAGGTGCGCCGCGCCATGGGCGAGCAGGCGGTGACGCT
>NZ_JAQVGQ010000213.1 GCF_028696615.1 Immundisolibacter sp.
ATGGTGAGTCTGGCCGGCATGCCGTATGCGGTGCTGATGCCGGTATTCGCCGACCGCATCCTCGGCGGCGGCGCGCAGGGGCTCGGTCTGCTCATGAGCTGCGCCGGCGGCGGCGCACTGATCGGCGCACTCACGCTGGCGGCACGACGCAGCCCGCGCGGGCTCACGGCCTGGGTGCCGTGGGGCGCATTCGGGTTTGGATTCGGCCTGCTCGCGTTTTCGCTCTCGCGCAACTTCTGGTTGTCCGCCCTGCTGCTGGCACCGACCGGCTTTGCGATGATGGTGCAGATGGCGTCATCGAACACGCTGCTGCAGCTGCTGGTGCCGGATGCGCTGCGCGGGCGGGTGATGTCGCTTTATTCCATGATGTTCATGGGCATGGCGCCGCTCGGCGCGCTGCTCGCCGGGGCGCTTGCCGGCCTCGTCGGCGCGCCGGCCACGGTGGCCGGTGGCGGCGCGCTGTGCATGCTGGCGGCGCTGTGGTTCCGGCGCCGGCTACCGGCGATTGCAGAGGCGGCGCGCGCACTCGGCCACCACCTCGGCCCGCCGACCGATCAGCGAAACCCGCCGTAACCGCGCCGGCGCCGGCCGCCCAGGCGCGGCAGCAGCAGGCCGAGCGCAATGCCGACCGCCAGCACCGCGGCGCCAGTCAAAAACCAGCGCCGGCGATCGTCCGCGCGCAGGCTCTGCGCCTCCTCGCGCAGGCCATCGACCTGCGCCTGCACGGTCTGCAGCTGCTGTTCGAGCTGCTGATTGCGCTCGGCCAACGTCGCCGCCTGCCCGGCCTGCTCCTGCAGCGCCGGCTGCTGCGCCAGCAGCGCGTCGTGTTCGCGCTGCAACGCGCGCAGCGCCTGCGCCGGGTCCGGCGGCGGCGCCGGCGGCTGCACATCGGCGGCCAGCGCCGCGCCGCTGAGCACGAGCCCCAGCGCAAAGGCGGACACACATCGGCTCAACGTCATGGGTTTCGGCTCTCCGTCGGGGCAGCCCGGCATTGTAACAACCGCCCCGGCGCCGGCCGGCCGCGGCCGTACAATGCCGGCCATCGCAGTCCGCGGCCGTGCCCAGCCGATGATCCGCCCCGCCACGCTCGACGACCTGGACGCCCTGGTCGCCATCGAGGAGCGCTGTTTCGACACCGACCGCCTGAGCCGGCGCAGTTTTCGCCACCTGCTCACGCGCGGTCACGCGCTGACGCTGGTGGTCGACGACGCCGGCACGGTGTGCGGCTACGGCATGCTGCTGTTCAACCAGGGCACCTCGCTGGGGCGGCTGTATTCGTTCGCCGTCGACCCGGCCTGCCGCGGCCGCGGCCACGCGCGCCGGCTGCTGAAGGCCTGCGAACAGGCGGCGCTGGCGCGCGACTGCGTGACGCTGCGCCTGGAGGTGCGGCCGGACAACGCGGCCGCCATCCGGCTGTACGAAAGCCACGGCTACCGCCGCTTCGGCGTGCACGAGGACTACTACGAGGACCACGCCGAGGCGCTGCGCTACGAGAAGGAACTCGCACCGCACCTGAAGCCCGACCGCGTGCCGGTACCGTACTACCAGCAGACGCTGGATTTCACCTGCGGGCCGGCGGCGCTGATGATGGCCATGCGCGCCTTGCGGCCGGACCTGGTGCTCGATCGCAAGCTCGAGCTGCGTCTGTGGCGCGAGTCGACGACGGTTTTCATGACCTCCGGCCACGGCGGCTGTGGGCCGTACGGCCTGGCGCTGGCCGCCTGGCAGCGTGGCTTCGACGTGGAGGTGTTCGTCAACGACGAAGGCGCACTGTTCGTCGATTCGGTGCGCAGTCCCGACAAAAAAGCCGTGATCGCCCTGGTGCAGGAAGACTTCCTGGACCAGCTGCGCGCGCTGCCGGTGCCGCTGCGCCACGGCGCGGCCAGTCTCGATCAACTGCAGGCGGCGTTCGCAACCGGCGGCATCCCGATCGTGCTGATCAGCTCGTACCGCATCTACCGCGAGAAATTTCCGCACTGGGTGGTGGTCACAGGCTTCGACGAGCGCTACGTGTACGTGCACGACCCGTTCGTCGACCAGGACGCCGGCAAGACCCGCACCGACAGCATCAACATGCCGATCCTGAAAAAAGACTTTCAGCGCATGGCGCGCTACGGCAAGGCCGGCCAGCGCGCGGCGCTGGTGATCCGCCGTCGCGCGGCCGCCGCTGCCTGAGAGCTTGTGAATTTTTCAAGCTCCGAGGCCGGCCAGGGATGGCCGGACGCGAATCGAGCCCTTGAGGGCTTGATTCGCGGGAGCCCGTCCGGGCGTGTACCGGACGGGCGACGCAAGAAATGCGCAGCACGCGCATTTCTTCACAAACTCTGAGAACCGCATGTCGATTCATCTGATCGTGGTCGAGAACCGGCGCGACTGGCCGGCCCACTTCCCACCGGCCATGGTGGTCACCGTCCAGGACTACCTGGCCACGCCCGAATACCAGAAGCTGCGCGACGTGCGCGTGCTGAACCTGTGCCGCGGCTACCGCTACCTGAGCCTGGGCTACTACTGCTCGCTGCTGGCCGAGGCGCGCCGGCACCGCGTGATCCCGGCCATGCGCGCCATCACCGACCTGTCGGCCAAGGCCATCTACAGCCTGGGCGCCGAGGATCTCGACGCCCAGGTGCACCGCTCGCTGTCAAGGCGCATCGCGCGCGAGGCCGGCCGCAGCGAGTTCGAGATGGACATCTACTTCGGCCGCTGCGCGGACGAGGCGCTGCAGGATCTGGCCGAGGAAATCTTTGATCTGTTCCCGTGCCCGCTGCTGCGGGTGCAGTTCGAGCACGACAGCAAGTGGCGCATCAGCGCCATCCGCCCGCTGTCGCTGAGCGCGCTGCCGACCGATGCGCAGGCGCTGTTCGTCGGCGCCTTCGAGAGCTACGTCAGCAAGCGCTGGCGCACACCCAAGGTGCGCGAGTCGGCGCGCTACGACATCGCCATCCTGCACGACCCGGCCGAGAAACTGCCGCCGACCAGCGCACGCGGCCTGCAGAAGTTCATCCGCGCCGGCAAGAAGCTCGATCTGTCGGTCGACCTCATCACGCGCAAGGACTACGCGCGCCTGGCCGAGTACGACGCACTGTTCATCCGCGAGACCACCGCCATCGACCACCACACCTACCGCTTCGCCAAGCGCGCGCAGGCCGAGGGCATGGCGGTGATCGACGACCCGGACTCGATCGTCAAGTGCACCAACAAGGTGTACCTGCACGAGCTGCTGTCCGCCAACCGCGTGCCGGTGCCGCGCACGCGCGTGCTGCAGAAGGGCCAGCTCGAGCGCCTGCCGGCCGATGCGATCACCTATCCGGCGGTGGTGAAAATTCCGGACGGCTCGTTCTCGCGCGGCGTGCACAAGGCCGACGACCGCGCGCAGCTCGAGCAAATCGCGCGCACGCTGCTGCGCGAGTCGGACCTGATCCTGGTGCAGGAATTCGTGCCCACCGAATTCGACTGGCGCATCGGCGTGCTCAACCGCCGGCCGATCTTCGCCTGCCAGTACTTCATGTCCAAGCACCACTGGCAGATCGTCAAGCACGGCGAGGGCGGCCAGTTCACCGAGGGCGGCGCGCGCACGCTGGCGGTCGAGGACGCGCCGGAAACGGTGGTCAAGACCGCGCTGGCCGCGGCCAACCTGATCGGCGACGGCTTCTACGGCGTCGACATCAAACAATTCGGCGAGCGGGTGGTGGTGATCGAGGTCAACGACAACCCGAACGTCGACCCTGGCGTCGAGGACACCGTGCTCGGCGACCGCCTCTACGAGCTGATCCTAGAGGACCTCGCCCGGCGCCTGGACGAGCGGCGGGCGCGCTGAGCGGCGCCGTTCGACCGCCGGCACGGGCGGCCATGGGGGGCTGCCCGTCAGCGCAGCGTGAGCCCGCCGTCGGCCACGATCGCCTGCCCGGTGATCCAGCGCGCATCCGGCGAGCACAGCAGCGCGATCACGCGAGCGATGTCGTGCGCCTCGCCGACGCGCCCGGCCGGCGTGCGCCGCACCCACTCCTCGGCCGCCGCGGCGTAACCGCCCGGTTCGTGCGTGTCCGCCCACAGGCGCGCGGAATCAGTGGCGACGAAGCCCGGCACCACGCAGTTGGCGTTGATGCCAAGCGGCGCGAGTTCCGCCGCCAGGTACCGCGTCAGCGTCTCGACGGCTGCCTTGGCGGCACCCAGCAGGCCGTGCCCCGGCAGCGCGCGCAGCGTGTCGAAGCCGGACACGGTGACGATGCTCGCCGCGCGCCCCTGCATCAGCGGCACGGCGCTGCGCACCAGTGTCAGCAGCGCCTGCACGCTGGTGTCGAGCGTCATGCCGACGTGGTGGGGCTTCAAGTCCAGCAGCGGCTTGAAGGCGGTGGA
>NZ_JAQVGQ010000214.1 GCF_028696615.1 Immundisolibacter sp.
AACACCGGCCGCTCAGGGCAGCCGGTGCAAAACGTCGGCGGCCGCGGCGTGACGGGCTTCGGAAACAGTGAGGCGGCGAGCTTTTGGCGATCCATGAAGCCCTGCGCCTTGGCGCGAATGGCGTCGGCCCGCTCGGGCAGCAGGCGCGTCAGGAATTCCGACAGCGCCGGCAACACGCGCCCGGGCACCAGCTCGCCCACGCCCGGAATCAGATCATGGCCGTGGAAGGGCGTCGCGATGCCGCGCTGGTGCAGCATGGCGCGGATCTGTTGTTCCATCAGGTCCGGCTGGCCTTCCTCGACCAGCAGCACCTCGCGCTTGCCATGGATGAAGTCGACGATCTGCTCGTCGCACAGCGGATAGACCACGTTCAGCTGCAGCACGCCGATGGCGGGATCGGTCACGCCGTCCTCGTCGGCCAGCCCCAGGTTGGCCAGGATGCGCATCACGGTGTTGAACACCGTGCCGTGGGTGATGATGCCGATCGGCGCGTCGGCTGGGCCGAACAGCTCGTTCAGGCCGTGCTCCAGGACGTACTGGCGCGCCTTGGGCAGACGATCGCGGTAGCGCTCGAGCTCCTGGCGTTGGGTGTTCGGTGGCAGCGGGTAGCGCGCCGGGTCCTTGATGCCTTCCTTGAGTTTGTGGATGACGTTGTACTGGCCGATGCGGTTGTCGCCAACGGTGACCTGCGCGTTGGCATGCGACAGCTGTGGGCGCAGCAGCAGCGCCACCACGCAGGCGGAGGCCTCGGACAGCTCGAAGCTCTCGCGTGTCAGGCGCAGCAACAGTTGCTGATCCGCGCGCGGGTCCACCACCAGAATGCCGGACTTCATCGCCCACGGCAGCGTGCGCTGGGCCACGGTGGTGCTTGAGACGCCATAGTCTTCGCCGACCACCAGCACGCAGCCGCCGAGCGGGCCGATCTGCGAGACGTGGTCGATCACGTCGGTGGCGACACCATTGCCGAGCACCTTCCAGGTCACGGCGCCGCGCACGGGCGCGAACACCGACGCCGTGCACATGGCACCGGCCGCCATCTCATTGGCCGACGACTCCACGTACACGCCGTATTTCTTGAGCACCGGCTCGTAGGCGTCGGCGGCGGCATCGATCAGGTTGGCCGTGGGAGCACCCGGATAGCCACCAAAGTAGCTGATGCCCGCCTCGAGCAGGCCTTTCAAGACCACCAGCGCGCCGTCGCCGTACAGCGTTTGCCCAGCGCCGTGCTCGAGCTGGGCGATGTCGGAGTTGGTAAAGGCGTGACTCATGGGCGTGTCTGCGATGGGAGGAGGAAGCTCAATCCGGACGCCGGCGCAGCATGCGCGTGGCCTGGTATTCCAGCACGGCTTGCCCGGACTGGTTGCGCACGAGGTTACGGGTGGTTACCACACCGCGGTCCGGCTTGGAGGTTTCGCGCCGCTCGGCCACAGTGACGGTGACATCGATGGTATCGCCCAGATACACCGGCGCCTGCATTTTCATTTCTGCACCCAGAAAAGCGATGGCGGCCGTGTGCAAATGGCCGGTCTGGATCACCAACCCTTCGGCGTAGCTGAACACCAGCGCGCCGGGCGCGATGCGGCGGCCAAACGGTGTGTCGTTGGCGATGTATTCGGCGTCCATGAACAGCGCCTCGTTCATCCCGACCAGCGTCACGAAACTCAGGATGTCGAACTCGGTCACGGTGCGCCGACCGGTCTTGAGCATCCAGTCCGCATCGTAGTCTTCCCACCATTGAATGGCCATCGGCAACTCAGCGGCCGATGAAGCGCGGCGCGCGCTTTTCGAGGAAGGCCTGTACGCCCTCGGCGTGGTCGTGCGAGGCGTGCATCAGCCCCTGTCCGGCCGATTCGAGATCCATGAAGGCGTCGAACGGCATGCGCACGGCGTCCCGCAGCGCATGTTTGGCAAACGCCATGGCCAGCGTCGCGCCCTCGGCCAGCGCGGCCACGAGACCGTTCACGGCGTCCTCGAAACCCGCCGTCGGCACCACTTCGGTGTAGAGGCCAAGGTCGAGCGCCTGGGCGGCGGTGAGCGTGCGCGCACGCAGCACGATGTCCTTGGCGCGCATGAGGCCAACATGCTGCGCCAATAGCCACATGACGCCGGCGTCGGGAATGGCACCGATCTTGCCAAAGGCCGTTACAAAGCTCGCCTCTTCGGTGGCGATGACGAAATCGGCCGCCAGCGCCATCGCCAAACCCGCTCCGGCCACCGGCCCTTGCAGCGCGCACACCAGGGGTTTGTCGAGCGTGATCAGCGCCCGCGACAGCGGCCGGATCCGCAGCGCAATCAGGTTGCGGATGGCCACCGGGTGCGTGTCCGTGAACAGATCACGCAGGTCACCGCCGGCGCAGAACACCGGCCCCGCGCCACGCAATACCACTACCCGAATCGCCGGGTCGAGGTTCACCTGCTCCAGCGCCTGTCGCAGCTCCTCGATCATGCGCCCGTTCATGGCATTGCGAACCAGCGGGCGGTTCAGGGTGATCGTGGCGACGGCGCCGTCGACGGCGAAGATGATCGTTTCCATGGTGTACTCGGGCGGGCAGGGCAGGGGTTATTGGAATTTCGGCTTTTCCTTGGCGAAAAACGCACGCAGCGCCTCGCGGTGGTCGGCGCTGGCGAAGGTCAGCCCCTCCATGGCAAGTGACGCAGTCAGCACCTGTTCGATCACCTGACCCACAAACAGATTCACCGAGCGCTTGGTGAGTTGGATGGCGAGCTGCGGCCCGGCGGCCAGCTTGCGCGCAAAGGCATAGGCCCGCTCCTGTAGCTCCGCCGCCGGCACCGCGTGGTTGACCAGGCCGATGCGCGCAGCCTCGGCGCCGGACATGGCATCACCGGTCATCAGGAACTCCTTGGCGCGATTCGGGCCGATCAGCAGCGGCCAGATGATGGCGCCGCCATCGCCGGCCACCACGCCGATAGACACGTGCGGGTCGGCAATCTTGGCCGCTTCGTCCATGAAACTCACGTCGGCAAACAAGCCAACAGTCGCGCCCAGCCCCATGGCGTGACCGTTGATCATCGACACGATAGGTTGCGGCAGATCGGCCATGGTCTTGACGATGTCGAGACCCTCTTTGAGCACTACGGCGTAGCGTTCGCCCTTGCCCTCGATGCCCTCGATCCACTTGAGGTCACCACCGGCACAAAATGCCTTGCCCTCCGGATCGCCGGTCAACACCACCACGCGCGTGGCGGTGTCCTGGGCCACTTGGGTGAAGACCCGTGCCAGCTCGGCATGCATCGCCGCATCCACTGCGTTGCGGGCGGTGGGATTCGACATCTGGATGGTGAGCACTGCGCCGTCTCGGCTGAACTTGAGCCGTGAATATCCTTCGTACATGGTTTCTCCTGCCACTGAACGCCGCCGCCGACTAAGCAAGCGGCCGTAATTTTGCTCAAGGATAACGCCTAACCACGCCACCTGCCCGGCCAGTGGCCTCACGACGGCCGCCAGTGCCGGTTCATGTTGGAAAATTTTACATAATATACATTATGCGCACTTGAGGCCGCCGATCCGGCCCCGCATCCGCGCCCGGTGCGCTGGTGGCTGGATCGCCTGGAGCGCTGGCAGGCGCACGAGCCGGACTTCATGACACTGCGCCAGGTCGCCGGCATCACGCGCAAGGAAGTCGCCGCGCTGTGCGGCGTGAAGGAAGCCACCGTGCGCCAGTGGGAAGCTGCCGAGAAGTCACCGCCGCGCGCGATCGTGCTGCTGCTGCACCTGTCCGGCGGACAGCTCGGCGTGCTCGATCCGGCCTGGAAGGACTGGCACCTGCGCGCCGGGCAACTGTGGGCACCGCACCTGCTCGGGCGCGGGTTCACGCCCGAGCACCTGAAGGTCTACGAGTACGCGTTCAAGGAGCGCGACCAGCTGCGGCGTGACCTCGACCGGCTGACCGCGCAGCGGCCGGACGAGGCGCCGGAAAATCAAAAGTCTCACCCGTGAGACTTCGGCTGGTGTCACTACACCGGCCGACCCGTCAGGCACCCAGCTCCAATCTCTCAAGAGTTGAAGCCTCCGCCGAACCCAGGGCGCTTCAGTTCTTCAACGTGGTGCTCAAGCGCTACGAGCGCGGCAGCATGTTGATCGCGAGCAACCTGCGGCCAAGGCAATGGACAGGAGCGTGCGCCGACGATCAGACGCTGACCGCCACGATCGAACCTCTGCCACGCCGCTATAGTGGATGTACCGCACACAACAAAAAACCCCCGCGGGCGACCCGGCGGGGGTTTTTTTTGGAAGAAGCCTGGCGGTGACCTACTTTCACATGGGCGAACCCACACTATCATCGGCGCACAGCGGTTTCACTTCCGAGTTCGGAA
>NZ_JAQVGQ010000215.1 GCF_028696615.1 Immundisolibacter sp.
GTGGCGGCGCGCCTGCCGGCCACGCTCACCCTGCCCGGCAGCGGCGCGCGGGCGGTGGTGCTGCCGTTCGGCGGCGTGGTGACGCGCCTTTTGGCGCAGGAAGGTGAGGCGGTGCGCGCCGGCCAGGCGCTGGTCGAGTTGCACAGCGCCGAGTATCTGGCCGCCCGCGCCGCCCAGCGCGACCGGGAGGCGCGGCTCGACCAGGCGCGAGCGCAGGCGGCGCGCGATGCGGCGCTGCTGGCCGAAGGCATCGTGCCGGCGCGCCAGGCGCAGCAGAGCCAGGCGGCGCTGGCGGCGGTGCAGGCCGAGTTCGGCGCCGGCCGGGATCTGCTCGCCGGCACCGCCGAGGTAGCCGGCCAGCCCGCCGCCTACCGGCTGCTGGCACCGGCCGCAGGCACGGTGCACGAGGGCGCGCTGCGCCTGGGCGAGCCGGTCGCGGCCGGCACCGCCGCCGCGCTGCTGCTGTCCGGCGATCGGCTGTGGGCCGAGGCGCAGTTGCCACCGGCGCTGGTCGGGCGCCTGCGCGCCGGTCAGGCGGTGCGCCTGCCGGGCGGCGAGCCCAGCGGCCGGGTGATCGCCGTGGGCGGCGTGCTCGATCCCGCGAGCCGCGCCGCGCTGCTGCGCGCCGAGCTGCCGGCCGCTGGGCTCGCGCCCGGTCAGACGCTCGAAATCGAAATCCTCGACACCCCGCCGGCGGATGCCCGCCGCGTGCCGGCCGCCGCGGTGAGCCGCGAGGGCGAGCGCAATCTCGTCTTCATGGCGGTGGACGGCGGCTTTCGGCCGCAGCCGGTGGAGCGCCTCGGCAGCGACGGCGACGCCGCCGTGGTGCTGGGCTTGCCGGCGGATGCCAGGGTGGTGACGCGCGGTGTGGCGGCGCTGAAGGCGCTCGCCCGGCAGGAGCCCTGAGATGCTGCAGCGGCTGATCGAATTCGCGCTCGCGCAGCGGGCGGTGGTGCTGCTGGTCACGGCGCTCGGCGTCGGCGCCGGCATCGCCGCCTGGCGGCAGTTGCCCATCGACGCCTTCCCGGACATTTCGCCGACCCAGGTCAAGCTGATCCTGAAGGCGCCCGGCATGACCCCGCAGGAGGTCGAGCAGCGCATCCTGGTGCCGCTCGAAATGGAGTTGCTCGGCCTGCCGCGGCAGGTGCAGCTGCGCGCGCTCGCCAAGTACGCCATCGCCGACGTGACGCTGGTGTTCGCGGATGGCACCGACATCTACTGGGCGCGCCAGCAGGTGGCCGAGCGCTACGCCGGCGTGCGCGACGCGCTGCCGGCGGGCGTCGAGGGCGGCCTCGCACCGATCGCGACGCCGCTGTCGGACCTGTTCATGTTCACCATCGAGGGCGATCTCTCGCTCGCCGAGAAGCGTGACCTGCTCGACTGGACCATCCGCCCGGCGCTGCGGACCGTGCCCGGCGTGGCCGACGTGAACGCGCTCGGCGGCCGCGTGCGCACCTACGAGGTGGTGCCGGACCGCGCCGCGCTGGCCGCGGCCGGGGTGACGCTGCAGGAACTCGCCGCCGCGCTCGAGACCAACAACCAGAACGACGGCGCCGGGCGCCTGCGCGACGGCGAGGAGGCACTCGTGGTGCGCGCCACCGCCGCCTACGGCGGCCTCGACGATGTGGCGAGCGTGGTGGTGGCGCGGCAGGGCGGCCGGGTGCTGCGCGTGGCCGATCTGGCGCAGGTGCGCTTCGGCGAACTGGCGCCGCTCGGCGCGGTGAGCAAGGACGGCCACGGCGAGGCGGTGGAGGCGATCGTGGTCGGCCTGCGCGGCGCCGACGCCGGCGCGGTGGTGGCGGGCGTGCGCGAGCGGCTGGCGGCGCTGCAACCGAGCCTGCCGCCCGGCGTGACGCTCAACGTGTTCTACGACCGCAGCGACCTGATCGCCCGCGCCGTCGGCACGGTGACCGACGCCCTGCTCGAAGCCGCGGTGCTGGTGGTGGTGCTGCTGCTGCTGTTCCTGGGCGAGCTGCGCGCGGCGCTGGTGGTGGCGATGACGCTGCCGCTGGCCGCGCTCGGCACCTTCATCCTGATGCGCCTGACCGGCATGAGCGCCAACCTGATGAGCCTGGGCGGCCTCGCGATCGCCATCGGCATGCTGGTGGACGCCGCCGTGGTGGTGGTGGAGAACGCCGTCGAGCGCCTCGGCAGCGACGAGGCGCGGCGCCTGCCGCGCCTGCACGTGCTGTTCCGGGCGGTCACCGAGGTGGCGCAGCCGGTGGCCACCGGCGTGCTGATCATCGCGCTGGTGTTCGTGCCGCTGCTCACGCTGCAGGGCCTGGAGGGCAAGCTGTTCGCGCCGGTGGCGCTCAGCATCGTCTACGCGCTCGGCGTGTCGCTGCTGGTGGGGCTGACCTTCATCCCGGTACTGGCGTCGCTGGTGCTGCGCCCCGGCGCGCACCACGAACCCTGGCTGATGCGCAAACTGGGGCCGGTCTACGCGCGCCTGCTCGGCGCCTGCCTGCGCCGCCCGGCACCGCTGATCGCGGTGGCGGTGATCGGTCTCCTGCTCGCCGCCGGGGCGTACTCACGCACCGGCAAGGCCTTCATGCCGACGCTGGACGAGGGCGCCATCCTGGTACAGCTCGCCAAGCTGCCGTCGATCGACGTCGAGGCCAGCCTCGAACTCGACCAGGCCGTGCAGCGCGCGCTGCTGGCCGAGGTGCCGGAGGTGAAGAGCATCGTCGCGCGCCTGGGCTCGGACGATCTGGGTCTCGACCCGATGAGCCTCAACGACACCGACAGCTTTCTGGTGCTGGCGCCCAAGGACGCGTGGCGGGTGCCCGACAAGGACTGGCTGGCCGACCGCCTGCGCGAGGTGCTCTCGCGCTTTCCGGGCATCGAGTTCACCTTCACGCAGCCCATCGAGATGCGCATCTCGGAGATGCTGACCGGCGCGCGCGGCGATCTCGCGGTCAAGATCTTCGGCCCGGATCTGGCCGAACTCGACCGCCTCGCCGGGCGCATCGCCGCGGTGCTGGAGCAAACGCCCGGCGCCAGCGAGGTGTTCACCGTGCACAACGCGGGCGTGCAGTACCTCGAAATGCAGCTCGACCGCCTCGCCGCTGGCCGCGCCGGGCTCGATGCACAAGGCCTGCAGGCCGAGCTGCGCGCGCAGGTGGACGGCCTGCGCGCCGGCACCGTGCTGGAGGGCAACAAGCGCATCCCGCTGATGGTGCGCGGCGACCCGCGCCTGCGCAGCGACGCGGGCGCACTGGCCGAAACCCGCATCGCGCTGCCGGGCGGCGGCAGCGCGCGCCTGGCCGATCTCGCCCGCGTCTCGCGCGTGTCGGGGCCGGTCAAGGTGGACCGCGAGGACGGCGCGCGCTTTGCCGTGGTGCAGGCCAACGTCGGCGGGCGCGATCTGGTGGGCTACGTGGCCGATGCGCAGGCGCGCGTCGCCGCCGCGGTGCCGCTGCCGCCCGGCTACCGACTGGTGTGGGGCGGGCAATTCGAGAACCAGCAGCGCGCCGCCGCGCGGCTTGGCCTGGTGGTGCCGGTGGCGCTCGGGCTGATCTTCTTCGTGCTGTTCGCGACCTTGGGCTCGGTGCGCCAGGCGGTGCTCATCCTCAGCAACATCCCGTTCGCGCTGATCGGCGGGGCGATCGCGCTGTGGGCGTCCGGCGAGTACCTGTCGGTGCCGGCCTCGGTCGGCTTCATCGCGCTGCTCGGCATCGCGGTGCTGAACGGACTCGTGCTGCTCACGCACTTCAACCAGTTGCGCGCCGCCGGCCTGCCGCTGGCGCAGGTGGTGTACGACGGCGCCCGCCGCCGCCTGCGCCCGGTGCTGATGACCGCCGGCATCACGGCGCTGGGTCTGGTGCCGCTGCTGCTGCAGACCGGGCCGGGCTCGGAAATCCAGCGCCCGCTCGCCATCGTGGTGCTGGGGGGGCTGTTCACCTCCACCGCACTCACGCTGCTGCTGCTGCCCATCCTGTACCGCCGCTTCGGCGCGCCGGAGGCCCGCCCGTGACCGACACCCTGCTGCAACTGACGCTTGTGTTTCCGGACGAACTCGAAGGCGCGGTGCTGGACGCGCTCGGCGCCATCGCGCCCGACCAGCCCTACACGCTGCTGCACGGCACCGGCCACGGCCGCGACTTCGCCCAGGCCAGCGCCCGGGAGCGGGTGCGCGGCCAGGTCGGCCGGCGCGCGCTGTGGCTGGTCGGCGCGCCGGCCGCGCTCGATGAACTGATCGCGGCGCTGCGCGCGCGCATCCACAGCCGCGATGTGGTGTGGTGGACGGTGCCGGTGCGCGCCTTTGGAGACTTTTCATGAGAGCAAGGGGCATGAAACCGCT
>NZ_JAQVGQ010000216.1 GCF_028696615.1 Immundisolibacter sp.
CAGGTGTTCTGCCCCCCGAATGGGCGCCACAGGCGGCGGTGATGCTGACCTGGCCGCATCGGCATGGCGACTGGGCGGACACACTCGACAAGACCGAAGCCGAGTTCGTCGGCTTTGCCGCCGCCATCGCCGCCCGCGAGCCGTTGATCATCGCCTGCTACGACGCCGCGCACCGCCGCCATGTGGCGGCGCGCCTGGCCCATGCCGGCGTGCCGCCGTCGCAGCTCACGCTGGCGATTGCGCCGTCCAATGACGTGTGGGTGCGCGATCACGGTCCGCTCACCGTGCTGCGCGACGGGCGGCGGGTGGCGCTCGATTTCCGCTTCAACGGCTGGGGCGGCAAATACCCCGCCGCGCTCGACGACACGGTGACGACCGTGCTGGCCGCCCAGGGCGCGCTCGGCGCGCTTGGCCTCGAAGCCCTGCCGTGGGTGCTGGAGGGCGGCAACATCGAGGTGGACGGCGAAGGCACGCTGCTCGCCACCCGGCCGTGCCTGCTGAGCACCACGCGCAACCATCCTGAGGCCGCCGCGGCCATGCTGGCGGCGCTGCCGACGCTGTTCGGCGTGAATCGCATCCTGTGGGTGGACCGCGGCGACGTGCTCGGCGACGACACCGACGGCCACATCGACACCCTGGCGCGCTTTTGCGACCCGGCCACGCTGGCCTACACCTGCGCCGATCCGGCCGATACCGAACAATACGCGGCGCTCGACGGCCTCGAGGCGCAGCTTCGCGCGCTGCGCCGCGCCAACGGCGAGCCCTATCGCCTGGTGCCGCTGCCGGTGCCGGCGCCCATTTACGATGCCGACGGCCGCCGTCTGCCGGCCAACTATGCCAATTTCCTCATCATCAACGGCGCGGTGCTGGTGCCGGTGTACGGCGACCCGAACGACGCGGTGGCGCTGGACCGCCTCGCCGGCTGCTTTCCGGGCCGCGAGGTGATCGGCGTGCCGGCGCGCGCCATCGTCGGCCAGAACGGCAGCCTGCACTGCGCCTCCATGCAGATTCCGGCCGCGCCATGAACACGCTCACCGTCGCCTGCGTGCAGCACGCCTGCACGGATGATCTGGCCGCCAATCTCGCCGAGAGCGAGGCCGGCATCCGCGCTGCCGCCGCGCAGGGCGCGCGCCTGGTGCTGCTGCAGGAACTGCACCGCACGCCGTACTTCTGCCAGGTGGAAGACCCGGCGCTGTGTGATCTGGCCGAGCCGATCCCGGGCCCCAGCAGCGAGTTCCTCGCCGCGCTGGCGCGCGAGCTCGGCGTGGTCATCGTGGGTTCCCTGTTCGAGCGGCGCCTCGCCGGCGTGTACCACAACACCGCCGTGGTGCTGGACGCCGACGGCACGCTCGCCGGGCGCTATCGCAAGATGCACATCCCAGACGACCCGGGCTATCTCGAAAAGTTTTATTTCACGCCCGGCGACGGACCGTTCGCGCCGATCGACACCTCGGTCGGGCGTCTGGGCGTACTGGTGTGCTGGGACCAGTGGTACCCGGAAGCCGCGCGCCTGATGGCGCTCGCCGGCGCCGACCTGCTGCTCTATCCCACCGCCATCGGCTGGGACCCGACCGACACGCAGGGCGAGCAAGCCCGCCAGCGCGAGGCGTGGATCACCATCCAGCGCGCCCACGCCATCGCCAACGGCCTGCCGGTGCTGGCCTGCAACCGGGTGGGCCTGGAACGCCAGCCCGGCGGCCCGGCCGCGGGCAGTCTTTTCTGGGGCAGCAGCTTCATCGCCGGCCCGCAGGGCGAACTGCTGGCGCTGGCACCCACGGACGCACCGGCGGTGCTGTGCGCGACGCTCGATCTGGCGCGCAGCGAGCAGGTGCGGCGCATCTGGCCGTTCCTGCGCGACCGGCGCATCGACGCCTTTGCCGACCTCGCGCGCCGCGTGCGGGACTGACCCACAGGAGCCGCCCATGCCCAGCTTTCACCCGCCGCTTCGCACCCTCATGGGGCCGGGTCCGTCGGACGTGCATCCGCGCGTGCTGGCAGCCATGGCGCAGCCGACCATCGGCCACCTAGACCCGGCGTTCGTTGGGCTGATGGACGACATCAAAGACCTGCTGCGGCGAGCCTTCAAAACCCGCAACGCGGTGACGTTTCCGGTGTCCGGGCCGGGCTCGGTGGGCATGGAAGCCTGTTTCGTGAACCTGGTCGAGCCGGGCGACACGGTGATCGTGTGCCGCAACGGCGTGTTCGGTGGGCGTATGAAGGAGAACGTCGAGCGCTGCGGCGCCAGCGCGGTGGTGATCGACGATCCGTGGACGCGCGCCGTCGACCCGCAGCGCCTCGAAGACGCCCTCAAGGCCCACCCGCAAGCGCGCATCGTCGCCTTCGTGATGGCCGAGACCTCCACCGGCGCGCTGTCGGACGCCAGGACGCTGGTCGACATCGCCCACCGGCACGGCGCGCTGGCCATCGTCGATGCCGTCACGGCGCTCGGCGGGGTCGAACTCGACGTCGACGCCTGGGACATCGACGCCATCTACAGCGGCACCCAGAAATGCCTGTCCTGCCCGCCGGGTCTGGCGCCGGTGAGCTTCAACGAGCGGGCGCTGGCCAAAGTCCGCGCGCGCAAGACGCCGGTGCACAGCTGGTTCCTGGACCTGAACCTGGTGCTCGGCTACTGGGCCGGCGAAGCCCGGCGCAGCTACCACCACACCGCCCCCATCAACGCCCTGTACGGACTGCACGAGGCGCTCGTCATGCTGCACGAGGAAGGACTCGAAGCCGCCTGGGCACGCCATGCGCTGCACCACCGCGCGCTGCGCGCCGGCGCCGAAGCGCTCGGGCTCGAACTGCTCGGCGCGGACGGCGAGCGCCTGCCGCAGCTGAACGTCATCGGCATCCCGCCCGGCATCGACGACGCCCGCGTGCGCCAGACGCTGCTGGCCGATTTCGATCTCGAGATCGGCGCCGGGCTTGGCGAGTTTGCCGGCAAGGCCTGGCGCGTGGGTCTCATGGGCCAGTCGGCTAGCCGCCGACACGTGCTGACGTGTCTGGTCGCGCTCGCCAGCGCGCTGGCCGCACAGGGACGCACGGTGAACCGCGAGGCGGCGCTCGCCGCGGAGCAGGCGATCTACGGCTGATCGCAAGCGCGGTCACCGAGACGGGTGCGCATAGCCCCGACCAACACCGGCCGGTCGGGTGCCGAGCGGCTCAGGATTTGTGAAGCAATGCGCGTCCTGCGCATTGCTTGCGTCGCCCGTCCGGTACACGCCCAGACGGGCTCGGAGCGTGAAAAAATCAAAAGCTGTCAGTTGTCCGGCGCGCCGGCACGGATCCAGCGCTCGATGGTATCGAGTTCGTCCGCGGCCAGACCATTGCCAGCGGTGTCCGCGTTGAATGGCATGCGCGCGCCGCTGCCGCCGACGCTGGCCTGCGTACCGCGCAGCTTGTGTACCAGGTAACTGCGCCCGGGGTCCCCGGGCGCGATGCGTGGCAACGGCGCCTCGCTGCTCGGCACACCGACCGTGGCGCGATGGCTGTCGCCGGCCTCGAGGCTGAGGCCGCCCTGCGGCGATTCGTACAGGTGACAGGCCACGCAGTGGCGGTCGAAGATGGGCTACACGTCGCGGGCCAGGCTCACCTGGTCCGCGTAAGCGTGCGAAAGGCTCACTGCCACGCCCAGCAGCGCCGTGATCGACGACCTGCCCGCCAGCATCACAGATTGCGCACCGGCGCCCGCGCCGCCGCATTGCCGGCGATCTGGCCGAACACCACGGCCGGCCCGATGGTGCCGCCGCCGCCCCAGTAGGCGCCGCCGGTCGGGCTTGCGATGCAGTTGCCGGCGCCGAAAAGACCACCCAGCGGCGTGCCGGCGGCGGACAGCACCCGCGCACTCGTATCGATGACTGGCCCGCCCTTGCTGTCGATGGCGCCCGCCACCAGAAACGCCGCGAAGTACGGTCCTTGCGCTGCCAGCGGGTGCATGGTCGGATTCGGATACTCGCTCGGGATGACCGGCAGGTTGCCAAAGTAGTTCCAGGCGACGTCCGCCTCCGCGGCGCCGCGCTGAAAGTCCTCGTCCACGCCGCGGCGGGCGAAGTCGTTGTAGCGCGCCACGGTGGCTTCGAGGCGCTTGGCGAAGTCGGGCGCCAGATGCAGCGCGCCGATCTGCGGGCGCAGTTTTTCGAGCCGTGCCGCGATGACCTTGGCGAGCCCCGGCCAGTCCTCGCCCTGCATCACATGGACGGGCAGCGGCGCACCCGGCTTTTGTACGCCCATCACGCCGCCGCGGTGCTGCACGGTGCGGCTGTCCCAGATCATCAGCGTGA
>NZ_JAQVGQ010000027.1:0-2276 GCF_028696615.1 Immundisolibacter sp.
TAAAGCGGCGCCTGCCAGGCGCGCGCCTGCACGGTGGCCCAGCCGTCCGACAGCCACAGCTCGGGCGTGCGGTAGCCGCCGGCGCGGATGAACTCGGCGTACTCGCCGCAGGTCACCGGCCGGTCGGCGAGCCGATACGGTTCCAGCAGCACGCGGTGGCGGGGCGCTTCGTTGTCGAAGGCGAAGCCGCGCCCGTCGTGGCCGATGTCGACGATGCCGCCCGGGCAGGGCAGGAAGTTCGCCGGCGCGGCGGCGCGGCCCGCGGCGGCTGGCAGGTCGTCCCGGTAGGCCGGCAGCAGCGGGTTGCCGTGGAAGTTGTGCTTCACGTCCATCAGCAGCAGTTCCTGGTGTTGCTGTTCGTGGTTGAGGCCGAGCTCGAGCAGCGGCGCGAGGGTGGCCAGCGTAGGCTCATCCGCGGTGCCCAGCAGCTCCACCAGGTGCGCGTCCACGTGCGCGCGGTAGGCCAGCACCTCGGCCGTGGTCGGCCGCGCCAGCAGACCGCGCCGCGGGCGGGCGTGAAACGCGCCCACCTGGTTGTAGTAAGAGTTGAACAAATACCCGAAACGCGGGTGGAACACGCGGTAGCCCGGCGCGTGTGGCGCCAGGATGAAGGTCTCGAAAAACCATGCCGTGTGCGCCAGGTGCCACTTGGGCGGGCTCACGTCCGGCATGGACTGGATCACCATGTCCTCGGCCTGCAGTGGCCGGGTCAGCGCCTCGGTCAGCCGGCGCACCGCGCGGTAGCGATCGATCAGGTTCTGTGCGGCGCCGGGGTGGATGCCGGCCGGGCCGGGCGCGCTGCTGTGCATGGCTGTTCCCCTGCGTAGGTTGGCTGCATGATCATCGGCGAAGCCGGGCCGGGCAAGCGCCGATGCCCACTCATTCGTTTTTTGCGCTGGCAGCCGGGACAGCAGGACACGGCGTGCCGCGGGCGTGTGGCGCAGGCGTGAGCTGAAAAAACCAGGTACGGATTTTCGGCGTGCCCCAAGGCAGCCCGGCGTAGCCCTGCACGCGCCTGCGCGGTTAGACTTAAGCGGCCGTTTAGTGCTTTCCGGCATGGATGCCGGGGTGACCGGCGGGCTCGTTCTGCCATCCGCGCGAGCTTCGCTGCCTACCCGCCAGTCCCGGACGCGCGCAGCAGCCTGCGGCGTTTCGCCCATTCATGCAAGGGGAACCACCACGATGAAGCCGAACGACTTGACCGCCCCGGACATTGACCGAATGGTCGTTGACCGGGTTGGCGACACGGGCGAGTTCATCGTCCATCGCGACGTGTTTCGCGACCCGGCCATTTTCGAGCTCGAGATGAAATACATCTTCGAGCGCAACTGGGTGTTCGTGGGCCTGGACAGCCAGGCGCCGAACCCGAACGACTACTTCACCACCTGGATCGGTCGCCAGCCGATCATCGTGGCGCGCGACAAGACGGGCCGGCTCGGCGCGTTCGTGAACTCGTGCACCCACAAGGGGGCGCGCATCGCGCACCACCGCACGGGCAACACCCGGCAGTGGGTGTGCTCGTACCACGGCTGGGCGTTCGACACCGCCGGCCAGTGCATCTACATCAAGGACGAGGAGGCGGGCTGCTACGCCGAGCCGTTCAAGCGGCTGGACCACAACCTCAAGAAAGTCAAATTCGACCAGTACAAAGGCTTTCTGTTCGCCAGCCTGTCGGACGACGTGCCGACGCTGGACGAGCACCTGGGCGAAGCCAAAAAGCTGCTGGATCTGGTGTGGGACCAGGGCCCGGACGGCGTCGAGGCCATTCCCGGCGTGTCGAGCTACACCTACGACGCCAACTGGAAGATGCAGGTCGAGAACTGCATCGACGGCTATCACCTGACCTCGTGCCACCCGAGCTTCATGAACATCGTCGCCCGCCGCAAGGCCGGCGAGAGCGGCAACACGCAGGTCAAGTCGATCGACTTTTCCGCCATGACGAACATGCGCGGTGGCGGCTACACCTTTCCGCGCGGTCATGCGGTCGGCATTTTCGACAACCCGGCGCCCGAGGAGCGCGGCCTGTATCGGCATCACCAGGAACTGGTGGCGCGCGTGGGCGAGAACAAGGCGCGCTGGATGTACGCCGGGCGCAACCTCACCATCTACCCCAACGTGCAGTTTGCCGAGAACGCCTCGCTGCAGATGCGGGTGATCCGGCCGCTGGCGGTGGACAAGACCGAGATGACCATCTACTGCCTGGGCGCCAAGGGCGAGAGCGATGCGGCGCGCGAGATCCGCATCCGCCAGTACGAGGATTTCTTCAACACCTCGGG
>NZ_JAQVGQ010000027.1:2376-18752 GCF_028696615.1 Immundisolibacter sp.
GTGATCCGGCCGCTGGCGGTGGACAAGACCGAGATGACCATCTACTGCCTGGGCGCCAAGGGCGAGAGCGATGCGGCGCGCGAGATCCGCATCCGCCAGTACGAGGATTTCTTCAACACCTCGGGCCTGGCGACGCCGGACGACACCATCGCCTACGAGGACTGCCAGGTCGGCCATCAGGCGCGCGTGCTCGAGTGGATGCAGGGTACCGCGCGCGGCATGACGCTTTATCACAAAGGCGGCGACGCCCTGTCGCACGAAATCGGTGTCGAGCCCGAGTCGGGCACCATGGGTCCGATGGGCGTGTGGGACGAGACCGTCTATTTCGGCGGCTATCGCGCCTGGAAGCAGCTCATCAAGGACGGCCTGGAAGCCGACGGCTTGCTGTAAGAGCCCGTCTTTCCGCCATCAACGCAAGGGGAGTATTCCGTGACCGATCTCGTCAAGGCGCTGGCCGAGGCCAGTCAGCTGCTGTACCGCGAAGCCTATTACCTGGACGCCCGCCGCTGGGACGAGTGGCTGGCCCAGTTCACCGACGACTGTGAGTTCTGGATGCCGGCCTGGAAAGGCGAGCACGAACTGACCGAAAATCCCAAACGCGAGATTTCGCTGATCTACTACGGCAGCCGCGCCGGCCTGGAGGACCGCGTCTGGCGCATCCGCTCGGGGCAGTCCATCGCCAGCACGCCGGTGCCGCGCACCACGCACACCGTCAACAATATCCTGGTCGAGGACGTCGGCGCCGACAGCATGACTGCGCTGTCCACTTGGACCGCGCATTGCTTTTTCCACAAGACCAACAAGACCGAAGTATTCTTCGGCGACTACCGGCACACGCTGCGCCGCACCGCCGACGGCTGGAAAATCGCCCGCAAGTACGTGGTGCTCAAGAACGACTACGTGCCGACCATGCTCGACATCTACAACATCTGACCGCCGATTCACTCCCCCGGAGCCTTGCCAATGTCTGCCAATCCCCAATCCGTGATGCCTGGGCGCGCACACTCGCCCGCCAACATGACCGCCTCCTACTGGCTGGAGGCGATGAACGAAATCGGCGTCGATTACCTGTTCTGCAACATGGGCACCGACCATGCGCCGATCATCGAGGCCATGGCGCAGTGGCGCAAGGAAGGCCGCAAATACCCGAAGGTCATCCTGTGCCCGCACGAGAACACCGCCGTGCACATGGCGATCGGCTACTACCGCGCCACCGGCCGCGCGCAGGCCGTGCTGGTGCACGTCGACGCCGGCACCGCCAACGCCGCCATGGGCCTGCACAACGCGTTCCGTTCGCGCATTCCGCTGGTGCTGATGGCCGGCACCGCGCCGGTCACCATCCGCGGCGAGCTGCTCGGCACGCGCGACACCTACGTGCACTTCATCCAGGACCCCTACGACATGAAGGGGATCGTGCGCAATTACGTGAAGTGGGAATACCAGCTGCCGACCGGCATCATCGTCAAGGAGGCGATGCGCCGCGCCTTCACCATGGCCGAGAGCGACCCGCCGGGGCCGGTGTACATGACCCTGCCGCGCGAGATCCTGGCCGAGACCTGGGAGCCGGGGCAGATCGCCTCCTTCCCGGTCGACGCCTACGGCCCGCTGCGTCTGGGTGGTGTGAACGACGCGCCGCTCGCCGAGATCGCCGACCGCCTGCTGGCGGCCGACTACCCGCTGCTGATCACCAGTTACGCCGGGCGCAACCTCGGCACCCCGGCGCTGCTCGACGAGCTCGGGCAGCTGGTCGGCATGGGCGTGATCGAGTCCTACCCGCAGGTGCTGAACATCTCCAAGGCCTCGCCGGTGTTCCTGGGCAACCAGTCCGAGCCGCACCTGCCGAAGGTGGACTTCGGCCTCATGGTCGACACCGACCTGCCGTGGATGCCCAAGGACGCGAGTCCCAACCCCGACACCTTCTGGGCGCACATCGACATCGATCCCATCAAGAGCGAAATCCCGATGTGGGGTTTCCCCGGTCACCTCAAGGTGCAGGCGGACAGCTACCAGGCGCTTTCGCGCCTGATCGAAATCGTCAAGGGCAAGCTCACCGACGCCCACCGTGCGCGCGCCAAGGCGCGGCTCGAAGCCTTCGGCAAGCAGCGTCAGGAGGCCGTGGCCTACATCCAGAACCTTGCCAAGGACAAGGGCACCGACGGCCTGATCAACCCCGCCTACCTGTGCGCCGAGCTGAACAAGGTGCTGCGCGAGGACGACGTGCTGGTCAGCGAGGCGGTGATGAACGAGCCCTCGGTCGGCATGCAGATCATGCGCACCCGGCCCGGTACCGTGCTGGGTCTGGGCGGCGGCGGCCTGGGTTACAGCCCGGGCGCGGCGCTCGGCATGAAGCTCGCCAAGCCCGACGCCATGGTGCTGCACCTGTCCGGCGACGGCAGCTTCTACTTCGGCAACCCGAGCTCCACCTACGAGGTGTCGCGCGAGCACAAGCTGCCGATCTTCACCGTGGTGTTCGAGAACGGCGGCTGGTCGGCGGTGAAGGAGTGCACCATCAAGGTCCACCCGGACGGCGTGTCGCGTGATACCGACGAGTTCCAGGCGCGCCTTAATCCGAGCTACCAGTTCCAGAAGGTGTGCGAGGCGGCGGGCGGTCACGGCGAGGACGTGTCCAACCCGGATGACCTGCCGGCGGCCATCGCCCGCTGCGTCAAGGCGGTGCGCGAGGAAGGCCGCTCGGCATTGCTGGTGGCGCACGTGCGGCGCCTGTAGTCGACCGCCCGCGGCTTGATTCGGCGCCGTCACCCTGCGCGGGTGGCGGCGCCTTTTTGTTTGCGTTGTTTGCGGCCTGCCGGCCGCACAGGGCTTAGTCCAGCGCTGCCAGCGCCTGCGCCATGTCGGCAATCAGGTCGCGTTCGTCCTCGACGCCCACCGACACGCGCACCAGGCCGGGGCCGATGCCGGCGGCGGTCAGCGCCGCGGGCGTCATGGCGGCGTGGCTCATGCTGGCCGGGTGCTCGATCAGGCTCTCGACGCCGCCGAGGGATTCCGCAAAGGCGTACAGCTTCAGGCGCTCGACCAGGCGGAACACGGCCGCCTCGCCGCCCTCGAGGTCGAAGCTCAGCATGGCGCCGAAGCCGTGCTGCTGGCGCCGCGCCAGGTCGTGGTCCGGGTGGCTGGCCAGGCCGGGGTAGTACACACGCTCGACGCGCGCGTGGCCGGCGAGGAACGCCGCCAGCGCCGCGGCGTTTTTCTGGTGTGCCTGCATGCGCAGCGGCAGTGTCTTGATGCCGCGCAGCACCAGCCAGGCGTCGTAGGGCGAGCAGGTGGTGCCGAGCGCGTTGGCGGTGGCGGCGACGCGCTCGGCCAGCTCGCGCGTGCCGGCCACGATGGCGCCGCCGACCACGTCGCTGTGGCCGTTCAGGTACTTGGTGGTGGAGTGCACCACCAGGTCCGCGCCGAGTGCGAGCGGCCGCTGCAGGTACGGGCTCAGAAAGGTGTTGTCGGCGCAGCTCAGCGCGCCGCGCGCGCGTGCCAGCGCACACACGGCGGCGATGTCGGTCAGGCGCAGCAGCGGGTTGCTGGGGGTTTCGATCCACACCAGCGCCGTGTCCTTTTCGAAGGCCGCCGCCACGGCGCCGGGATCGCCCATGTCGACCAGCGAGAAGCGCAGCCCGCGGGCGGGCATGAGGCTGCTGAACAGGCGGTAGGTGCCGCCGTAGATGTCGTTGCCGGCGATCACGTGCGCGCCGGCCGGCAGCAGGTGCAGCACGGTGGCGATGGCGGCCATGCCGGTGGCGACCGCGGTCGCGCCGGCGCCGCCCTCCAGGCTCGCCAGGTTTTGCTCGAGCGCGTCCCGGGTGGGGTTTTTGGTGCGCGTGTAGTCGTAGCCGCTGGTCTGCCGGGGGCCCTCGAAATAGAACGTGGACGAGGGATAGATCGGCGTCACCACCGAGTTGTACAGTGGGTCTTTGTACACGCCTGCGTGCACGCAGCGGGTGGCGAACTGCAGGTCGTCGAGTGGGATGTCGCGCTTCACGGGGATTCGGCGGCCGGGGAAAAAGGGCGCGACAGTCTATCAATTCATTCTCGCGGGCAAGCGGGCAGGCGGTCACGCGCGTGTGCTGGCGCGCCGCCCAACGTAGAATTCGCGCTTCGCGATCGCCTCATCCCGCGCGGCGGTGCGGCTTTTTGCAACGGTTGCCATCGCCGGATCATTTCCAAGGAGTAATCACCGTATGCCGCTGCGCAGCACGCGTCGCGACCTGCTGAAGTTCATGGGTGCGGGCGGCCTGCTGGCGCTGGCCGGGCTGTTTCCGACCGGCGTGCTGGCGCGCGCCAAGCTAGGCCCGCGTCGCCCGTTCAGCCTCGAGATGCTGCGCGAGCAGGCGCGCGCGCTGGCCGCCCGGCCGTACGCGCCGCCGCCCATTTCGGACGCCGAGCTGCTGTACAGCATCGACTTCGACACCATCCAGAAGATTCGCTTCCGGCCCGAGCAGGCGTTGTGGAGCGATCCGCCGTCACCATTCGGCGTGCAGCTGTTCCACCCGCACCGGTTTGCGCAAAAGCCGGTGCGCATTTATCTGGTGCAGGCCGGCGAGGCGCGCGAGGTGCCGTTCTCGACCGACCTGTTCGAGTACGGCACGCCGGGGCTGGCCAAGAAGCTGGCGCATCACGGCGGCTTTGCCGGCTTTCGGGTCATGGACCCGGCGCCGGCCAGGACCGACTGGCTGGCTTTCCAGGGCGCGTCGTATTTCCGCAGCTGCGGTCCTTCCGGCCAGTATGGGCTGTCGGCGCGCGGCATCGCCGTCGACACCGCCATGCCGCGGCCGGAGGAGTTTCCGGACTTCATTGCGTTTTATCTCGAGCAGCCGGTCGGTGACAGCATCACGCTGTATGCGTTGCTCGACGGCCCCAGCCTGAGCGGCGTGTATCGCTTCGTGTGCCGGCGTGCGGACCCGGTGGTGACCGAGGTGCATGCCGAGCTGTTCATCCGCCAGGACATCGGCCGCCTTGGGGTGGCGCCGCTGACCAGCATGTTCTGGTATGGCGAGAACAACCGGCAGCGTGCCGTCGACTGGCGGCCCGAGATTCACGACTCCGACGGCCTGGCGCTGTGGACCGGCGCCGGCGAGCGGCTGTGGCGGGTGATCGAGAATCCCGCGCTGGTGAAGACCTCGTCGTTCGTCGATTTCAACCCGCGCGGCTTCGGGCTGTCGCAGCGCGACCGCGATTTCGACAACTACCAGGACGACGGTGCCTTTTACGATCGCCGCCCGTCGGTGTGGGTCGAGCCGCTCGGCGAGTGGGGCGAGGGCGCCGTGCAGCTGGTGGAAATCCCCACCGATGACGAGATCCACGACAACCTCGTCGCCTACTGGACGCCCAAGGAGCCGGTGCGCGCCGGCGCCAGCTGGACTTTCGATTACCGCCTGTACTGGGGCAACGACGAGCCGTTGCTGCCGCCGGTGGCGCGCGTGCGCCACACCTGGAAGGGCCGGCCCGGCATCGCCGGGCTGGCGGCCAGCCAGGTGGCGGCGCTGCCGCCGGGCGTCAAATTCGTCATCGACTTTGCCGGCGGTCCGCTGGCCGGCCTCGAGCAGCGCTTCGACCTCGAAGCGGTGGTGACCGCCTCGCGCGGGCGCATCGACAACTCGCATGTGCTCAAGGTGGTCGGCACCGATCGCTGGCGGGCCGCGTTCGACCTGTACGTCGACGACGCCAGCGCCGACAACCCGGTCGAGCTGCGCTGCTACGTGCGTCTGGGCGAGAAAGTGCTGACCGAGACCTGGCTGTACCAGTACATCGCCGCGCGCACATGTTGACGCGCCGTGCCTTGGTTGCGCTGTTGGCGGCTTGGGCCGGGCTCGCGCACGGCGCTGCCGACGTCGATTTCGATCACCTGAAGGCACGCGCCCAGGCGCTGGCGCGGGCCGCCTACGCCGCGCCGCCGGCACCGGATGCGGCGTCGCCGGCAATCGACCCTGGGCGCCTGCGGGACCTCGCGGTCAAGCCGGCGCGCGCGCCGTGGTCGATGCAGTCGCGTTTCGTGCCGTTGCCGTTGGCGCCGCGCGCCGACTGCGCGCCGACCCGGTTCCATTCCATTCAGGCCAGCGGCATCGCGTCGTTCGAGTACCGGCCGGAGCTGTTCGACTGGGCGGCGGTCGGGGTGACGGCGCCGCCGGCGGCGGCTGGCTTTTGTGGCTTTCGGCTGTTGTATCCGCCCGCCAGCGGCGGCGGACGGGTCGATCTGGCGCGGTTCGGTGGCGATGTTTGGCAGCTGGTCGGTGCCGGGCAGGCGTTTGGCGCGGCGGCGTGGGTGGCGGGCGAGATCGGCGGCGACGGGCAGGCGCGGGCGGTGCCGTTTCGCGAGTTCTGGTTGCTGCGGCCGGCCGCCGGGGCGCGCCAGCTGCGCCTGTACGCGCTGGCCGACGCGACGGCGCTGACGGCGGCGGTGCAGATCGATGTGATGCCGGGACCGGTCAACCGCGCCGAGGTCAGGATGGCGCTGTATCCGCGCGAGGCGGCCGGCGAGCTGCTGCTGGCGCCGCTCGCCGGCAGTTTCCTGCAGGGCGAGCTGCAGCCGCGGCGACTGTCGCCGCTGCAGGCGGAGCGGCACAGCGTCGATGGTCTGGCCATCCATACCACGGCCGGCGGCTGGGTGTGGCGGCCGCTCGACAACCCGCGCGGGCGCTCGGCTTACAGTTTTCTGGTCGACACGCCGCGCGGCTTCGGCCTGCTGCAGCGCGACCGGGAGCCCGGCCATTACGAGCCGGGCACGGCGCACGCCCAGCAGCCCGACCTGTGGTTGACGCCGGCGGGTGACTGGGGCGCCGGGCAGCTGCGCCTGATCGAAAGCCCCGCCAAAACCGACGAGCCGCCCAACGTGGTGGTCGGCTTCGTGCCACGCCAGCGGCCGGCCGCCGGCGCCGAGATCAGCCTGGCCTACACGCTGGAGTGGTCGAGCGATGCCTCGCTGCCGCGTCCGGGCGGCTACGTGGTGGCCACGCGCAGCGGTGCCGCCGACGACGGCGGGCGTCGGTATGTGGTGGATTTTGCCGGCTCCGCCCTGCAGGGGCTGCCGCCGGGCGTGGCGCCGACCGCCGTCATCGACGTGGCACGCGGCGGCAAGCTGCGCCGCCAGCAGGTGCAGGCCAACCCGTACGCCGGCGGCTGGCGTCTGCTGTTCGACTTCGGCCGCGAAACCGACGCCCCGCTGCAGCTGCGAGCCTACCTGCAGCACGCCGACCAGCCTCTGACCGAAACCTGGGACTATGTCGATCCGTCTCGTTGAGTGGCCAGCGGCGCGGCCGCGGCGGCCTTTTTCCGGCGGCCTGCGCTGGCTGGTGGGGCTGGTGTGTGGGTTGTGGCTGGCCGGCGCGCCGGGCGCCGCCGTGTCCGACGACTGGGCGCGCGTGGTGCACCTGGCGCGCGAGCGCGCTGCGGCGGCCTACCAGCCGGCGCCGGCGGCGTTGCCGGACTGGCTGATGCAGCTCGACTACCGCGCCTGGCAGGACATTCGTTTCGATCCGAACGTCGCGCTGTGGGCGGGGCAGGGGCTGCCGTTTTCGGTGCGCTTCCATCACCCGGGGAGCATTTACCGCCAGCCGGTGGCCATCAGCGAGATCGACGCCGGCCAGGCGCGCCCGCTGGCGTTCGCGCCGGGGCAGTTCTTTTACGGCCCCGGCGTGGACCGTCAGCGCGTGCCGGGCGACCTGGGCTATGCCGGCTTCACGGTGTATGCGCGTGCCGGCGAGTCCTGGCGGCCGGTACTGGAGTTTCTGGGCGGCAGCTTCATGCGGGGCGGCGCGCCGCTGTTGCCGGCCGGCGCGCGGGCGCGGGCGCTGGCCATCGACACCGGCCTGCCCAGTGGCGAGGAGTTTCCGCTGTTCACCGACTTCTGGTTGGCACGCCCGCGGGCCGACGCCAAGCAGCTGGTGATCTATGCGCTGCTCGACTCGCCGCGCGTGAGCGGCGCCTACCGCATCACGCTGCGCGCCGGCAGCGAGGTGGTTACCGATGTCGAGGCCAGGCTGTTTTTCCGCGCCGCGGTGGGGCGCCTGGGTCTGGGACCGTTGTCGACCATGTTCTGGTATGGCGAAAACGGCCCGCCGGTGGACGACTACCGGCCCGAGGTACACAGCTCCGATGGCCTGTTGATGCTGGCCGGCGCCGAGCGCCTGTGGCGGCCGCTGGTCAACGGGCCGCGCCTGGCGCATCAATTCCTGGCCGCGCCCGCCGGCACCGCCTATGGGCTGTTGCAGCGCGACCGGGATTTCGACCATTACCAGGACCTCGACGCGGCCTACCAGGCGCAGCCCAGCGTATGGCTGGAGCCGCTGCGCGGCTTCGGTGACGGTCGCCTGGCGTTGCTGGAATTGCCGGTGCGCGATGGTAGGAACCAGAACGTGCTGGCTTATTTCGTGCCGAATCGCGAACTGCAGGGCGGCGATCGCCTGTCGCTGCACTATCGGTTGCGCTGGGGGGATGGCGAGCCGGCCGGCCTGGCCGGGCGGGTGCTCGCCACGCGCAGCCTGCGCGAGGGTGAGGTGACCACCTACCAGGTCGATTTTTCGGCGCTGGAGGCGGCAAAGGCACCGCCGCGGGCCGTGGTGGCCATCCAGGGCGGCGAGGCCGGCGAGCCGCAGGTGCAGGCGCTGGGTGAGGGCTGGCGGCTGACGTTGCCGGTCAAGCACCCCGAGGGCGGGCCGCTGAGCATCCGCGCCGGCTTGCGCGTGGACGGTGGCGTGGCCAGCGAAACCTGGTTCTATCACCTCGGTGAGCTGGAGTGAGCCGGTGACCGAGCGAGCCGCGACCGTCCGCGATTACCTCGAGCGCCTGGCCGGCGCGGGCGTGCCGGCGCCGCCGGACGCGGCCGGCGCGCCAGACATCGCTGCGCTGCAGGCGCACCTGGTCGCCGGATGGTCGGGCGGCGATCAGCCTGCCGACGCCGACGCGGCCTGGGTGCGCGAGCTCGTGCAGCGCGCCTACGGCCTGCCGGTGGCGGCGCCGCAGCGGGCGCTGATGCCGACGCTGCTGCCGCTGCGCCGCCAGCACATGACGGCGCGGCCCCTGCACCGCGGCTTTTTCCGCCAGTTGCTGGCGATGTTCGTGTATCGCCCGGCGGCGCGCCTGCTGCGGGTGTTCCAGGTGTTGACCGGCCGGGTGGAGCGGACATGACGCGCATGGCCGATTTCGACCAGCCGCACGCGCTGGCCGCCACCTGGCGGCGGCTGCTGCTGCTGGCGCTGGTGCTGATCCCGGCCACCATCGCCAGTCAGTTCATGCGCGAGGTGCTGCCCTACGGCGGGCGCACCGGGCTGGAACTGGCCATCATCATCGTGTTCGGGGTGCTGTTCGGCTGGATTTCGATCGGCCTGTGGACCTCGGCCATCGGTTTTCTGGTGCTGTTGATCGGGCGCGACCGCTACAACCTGGTGCGCGCCACGGGCGACATGCAGCCGATCGACCCCACCGCCCGCACCGCCATCCTGCTGCCGGTGTTCGCCGAGGACATGGGCCGGGTCGGCGCCGGGCTGCGCGCCACCTTCGAGTCGCTGGCCGCCACCGGGCAGCTCGATCGGTTCGATTTCTTCCTGCTCAGCGACACCCAGGACCCCGGCCGCTGGGTGGACGAGGAAGTCGCCTGGGCCACGCTGTGCCGCGACATGGGCGCCCAAGGCCGGCTGTTCTACCGGCGCCGGCACGTCAACCTCAAGCGCAAGAGCGGCAACGTGGCCGACTTCGTGCGCCGCTGGGGCGCGCATTACCGCTACATGGTGGTGTTCGACGCCGACAGCGTGATGAGCGGCGAGGCGCTGGTGAAGCTGGTCAACATGATGGAGGGCAGCCCGCGCGTGGGGCTGATCCAGACCGTGCCGCAGCCGATGGGCCAGCACACGCTGTTCGCGCGCATGCTGCAGTTCACCGGCCATGCCTACGGGCCGATCTTCGCCGCCGGCCTGCACTTCCTGCAGCTCGGCGACGGTCCGTTCTGGGGCCACAACGCCATCATCCGCGTCGAGGCGTTTCGCCAGAACTGTGGCCTGCCGCGCCTGCCGGGTCGCCCGCCGCTGGGCGGCGACATCCTGAGCCACGATTTCGTCGAATCGGCGCTGCTGCGCGGCGGCGGCTGGACCATCTGGCTGGCGCACGACCTGCCGGGTAGCTACGAGGAACTGCCGCCGACGCTGCTCGACGCCATGAAGCGCGACCGCCGCTGGTGTCAGGGCAACCTGCAGCACCTGCGGCTGCTGTTCGCCGAGGGCCTGTTCCCGGCGCACCGGGCGCTGTTCATCAACGGCATCATGTCCTACGTGTCGGCGTTGCTGTGGCTGGTGTTCCTGCTGCTGTCGAGCGGGCATGCGGTGTGGCAGGCGCTGCAGCCGCCGGATTACTTCCCGACCGGTCCGGCGCTGTTCCCGCAGTGGCCGGTGTGGCAGCCGCGCTGGGCGCTGTTGCTGATCGTCGCCACCGCGGTGATCCTGTTCGCGCCCAAGCTGCTGGCCGTGCTGCTGATCGTCGTGCAGCGGCGGGCGCGCCTGTTCGGCGGGGTGCTGCGGCTGCTGGCCAGCGCGGTCGCGGAAACCCTCATGTCGGCGCTGCTGGCGCCGGTGCAGGCGGTGTTCCATGCCAAGTTCGTGCTGTTCACGCTGCTCGGCCAGCAGGTCGGCTGGGGCGCGCAGTCGCGTGGCGATGCCAGCACCGGCTGGGGTGAGGCGCTGCGTTACCACGGCACCGCCACGCTGTTCGCGGCTGTCTGGGGCCTGACGGTGTTCTGGTTGAATCCGGGCTTTTTCTGGTGGCTGCTGCCGGTGATCGTCGCGCTGCTGCTGGCGATCCCGCTGTCGGTCTGGAGCTCGCGCAGCAGCGTCGGGCGCCGGGCGCGCGCCGCCGGGCTGTTCCTGACCCCGCCGGAGACGGCACCCGAGCCGGTGCTGCAGGCCTTCGAGCGACATCTGGCGGCGGCCGAGCAGGCACCGCCGCCACGGCTGCGCGGCTTTGCGGCGGCGCTCGAGGAGCCGGTGGTGAATGCCCTGCACGTGGCCATGCAGGGACTGGCGCGGGGCGTGCGGGTGTCGCAGGCGATTCGCGCCCATCGGCAGGCGCTGGCGGACAAGGTGCTACAAAACGGCCCGGCTGCGCTCGGTGGGCGCGAGCAGAAACTGTTGCTGCGGCAGCCGCGGCTGCTGCTGGAGTTGCACCGGCAATGGTGGGCGCAAGGTGCGCGCCCGGCCGAGCGGCGCCACGGATGATGCACCGTGGCGGAGGATGCTCAAGCCACAATCAAGGGGCGTAAGCCATTGATCGTGCGGGCGCCGCGCGGTGAACATCCGCGCGGCGCGAGCGGGAGAATTCGCGGGGAAAATTTCCCCGCATCATCTCAATCGTTACGCAGGGCCAGGGCGACGCGCTCGAAGGCCGGTTCGAGCATCTGGCGGTATTTTTCGTCGATGCCGACATCGATCATGGCCTGGCGCATGCACTTCATCCACTGCTCGGACGCCGCCGCGTCGATCTTGAACGGCTTGTGCGCCTTGGCGATGCACGGGCTGCCGCGCTTTTGGATGAACAGCGGCGGCCCGCCCAGCCAGCCGGACAGGTACTCGAACAGGCTCTGGCGCACTGGTCCCAGGTCGTCCTTGTGCATGGCGCGGATGGTGGCGACTTCGGGGTCGGTGTCCATCAGCTCGTAGAAACGGTCGACCAGCCTGCGGACCGTGGCCTCGCCGCCGATCCAGTCGTACATCGTGTCGCTCACGCTTGAAACCTCTCGCGTCTGTGGGGGAAAGTCGGCGCGACACTATGCCGTGCCCGGCCCGGCGCGGGTTGACCGGCGTCAACGGTGAGAGCTTGTGAATGTTTCAAGCGCTCAGGCCGGCCAGGGATGGCCGGACGCGAAGCGAGCCCTTGAGGGCTTGATTCGCGGAAGCCCGTCCGGGCGTGTACCGGACGGGCGACGCAAGAAATGCGCAGGACGCGCATTTCCTCACAAACCCTGAGTGGTCGAACAGCGACCGGCCGTAATCACAGTGGGGAACATCGAGGCCATGAGCAGCCGCCCATCGAGGATACAGGCGTCGCTGGCGGCGCTGCGCTTCATCGGTAGGCGCCTCGCGCAGGAGCGTATCACCCAGACCGCCGCCAGCCTCACCTTCACCACGGTCATCTCGCTGGTGCCGCTGTTGGCGGTGATGCTGGCGCTGTTTACGGCGTTTCCGGCCTTCGATCAGCTGCGCGAGCGCCTGCAGCAGTGGGCGGCGCAGATGCTGCTGCCGCCCAACATTGCGGCCGCGGTGTTCGGCTACCTGAACGAGTTCGCACAGAAAGCCGCCGGTCTGGGCGCTGCCGGCGTGATCGGCCTGCTGGTGACCGCCACCATGCTGCTGCTGACCGTGGATCAGGCGCTGAACCGCATCTGGCGCACGCCGCGCCCGCGACCGCTGGCGCAGCGGGTACTGCTGTTCTGGGCCTGGGTCACGGCCGGTCCGGTGCTGGTCGCTTTCGCGCTCGGCCAGGTGTCGCTGGCGGCGGCGCTGTCGTCCGGCTGGCTGCATGCGCTGCCCGGCGGCGCGGCGCTGGCCGGCACGCTGCTGTCATGGCTGATCATGGGCGTGCTGCTGGCGCTGGTGTACCGGGTGGTGCCCAACACGCGCGTGCTGTGGCGCGACGCGCTGGCCGGTGGGTTGCTGGCGGCACTCGCCTTCAACCTCGCCAGCCGGCTGTTTGCCTGGTACATCGGCCGCCTACCCACCTACGCCGCGGTGTACGGTACCTTCGCCTCCGTGCCACTGGCGCTGATCTGGATTTACTGGAGCTGGCTGGTGGTGCTCGGTGGCGCCATCGTGGCGGCCTGGCTGCCGGCGCTGCGTGCCGGCGTGTTGGCGCCGGCGGCGCCGGTGGGGGGCGATTTTCTGCTGGCCTGGCAGGTGGTGCGGCGCTTGGCGGCTGGTCGCCAGCCGCCGTGCGGGCTCGACCTGGCGGCGTTGGCGCGCGATTTGGCCGTCGACCCGCAGCGCCTGGAGCAGGTAGTGCGAACGTTGCAGGCGCTGGGCTGGGTGGGGCAGGTCGACGGCGGCGGACCGCGCCGGCCGCCGCGCTGGGTTTTGTTGATCGACCCGCAGGCGGCGACGCTGGCGCCGCTGATCGATGCCCTGCTGCTGGACCGCGCGGCCTGTGCGCGCGCCGGCCTCGACCCCGACTGGTTGTTTCGCCGGCAGAGCCTCGAGCAGCCGCTGCTGGATGCCGCCGGCGACAGGGCGCCGGCGGACGACTGATCGCGCTCAGGCCGGCTCGGAGTTCACGCGCAGGTCACGCACCAGGCGCACGGCGGCGGTGCCGTCGGCGTAGAAGGCCGGCAGGCGACCGCGCTCGTGGAAGTGATGGGCGAAGCAGAACGCCCGCCCGGCGCCGTTGCTGGCCTCGAGCTTCAGTTGCAGGGTGAACAAACCGGCCGTGCTGGCGGTGGCTTCCATCCAGCCCAGCAGCGCGCTGCCGATGCCTAGGCGCCGGTACTGGGGATGCACCGCCAGCAGGGCGATCTGCGCCTGTTCGCTCAGCAGGTCGAGCACCGCGGCGCCGGCCAGGTAGCGGCCAGCCGCCGCCAGCACCAGCGCGCAGTTGGGGCTGCGGATGCGGCGGGCGATGCGCGCGGCGTCCCAACGCGCGTGTTGATGTTCCGGCATGGCCAGGCGCACCAGCCGGGCCACCGCCTGGGCATGGACGGCGCGCGCCGGCAGCAGGCGCAGGTCGGTTCCGGGCATGGGGTCGCCGGCCCGCTTCAGCCGGGCGGCCAGTGCATGGCGCGTCCGGCCAGCACGTGCAGGTGCAGGTGGTACACCGTCTGGCCGGCCAGACGGTTGCAGTTGATCACGGTGCGGTAGCCGTCGGCGGCGAAACCGTGCGCCTGCGCCAGCTGCCGGGCAGCCAGGACCATGCGCCCGATCGTGTCGGCGTGCTGTGGGCCGAGGTCGTTCAGGGTGGCGATGTGCTCGCGCGGGATCACCAGGGCATGGAAGGGCGCCTGCGGGTTGATGTCGCGGATGGCCAGCACGTGCTCATCGCTGTACAGGATGTCCGGCTGGATGTCGCCGGCCACCATCTTGCAGAACAGGCAGTCGCTCATGGTGCGGCTTGCCGGCAGCTGTCAGGCGCTGGCCGTGCGGCGCAGCGGCTCGCCACCCTGCTCGCGCAGCAGGCCCTCGCGCAGCAGGCGCAGCCACTCGCGGTACTGGCCGTGGTACAGCGTCTCGTCGGTGGCGTCCGGGCCGCTGCTGCTCGGCTGGATGCCCAGCTCCTTGGCGTACTGATCAGGTCCGCGGATGATGTGCTCGAGGCCGCGGTCGTAGCCCTGCTGCCACTCGACGATGCGAGCTTTGTAGCCCTCCTGGCAGGCTTCGAAGATGGCCAGATCGTCCGGGGTGGCCATGCCGGTGGCGTTGAAGAAATCCTCGTACTGGCGAATGCGCCGCTCGCGCATCTCGGCCGATTCCCCCTTGGCGGCGATGCAGTAGATCTTGACTTCGGTGAGCTCCGGCGAGATCGGCCGGAACACGCGAATTTGCGACGACGCCTGCTCCATGAGCTGCACGTTGGGGTAGATCAGCAGGTTGCGCTGGCGCCTCAGCATCCACTCGGCCATGGCGCCGCCGACGCGCTTTTCCACCTCTTCCTTCTGCTGCCATAGCGGGCGGTTTTGCGGCATGGGGAAGTCGATCCAGATCAGCGCGTGGCCGCGCTGCAGGTCGTAGCAGCCACTCTTGAAGCCCTTCATCATGGACTCGTCGTAGGCCACCTTGACCTTGTCGTCCTTGCCGGCGGCGGACGCCTTCATGCGCCGCGCGATCACGCCGACGTAGTTGGCGTGGATGGTGGTGAAGTGGTAGCCGTCGATGCCGTTTTCGGCCTGCATCTTCCAGTTGCCGCGGTACTGGTAGGTGGACCAGCCCTTGAGGACTTCCGCGCCCTGCGCCGACATGGCGTCGATCATGTCGATGAATGGTTTGGCGTCGGCCAGGTGGTCTTCCAGCGACGGCACGTCCGGGTTCAGGCTGCCGAACACGAAGCCCTTGTAGCTGGCCAGGCGCGGGATGTGCTTGAGGTCGTGGCTTTGCTGCTCGAAGGCCGGCGGGTAGGCGCCGGTGGCGCGGTCCTTGATTTCGACGTTGCGCCCGGCCGAGTCGAACACCCAGCCGTGGTAGGGGCAGGTCAGGAACTTGCTGTTGCTCCTCGCGGTGCGGCACAGCGTGGCGCCGCGGTGGGCGCAGGCGTTCACGAAGCAGTGCAGCTTGCCGTCACCGTCGCGGCTGACGATCACCGGCTGGCGGCCGATGTGGGTGGCGAAATGGTCGTACGGCTTGGCGACCTGGCTTTCGTGGCACAGGTAGATCCAGGTGCCCTCGAAGATGTGCTTCATCTCGAGATCGAACAGCTCCTGGTCCGTGAACAGCCGGCGACTGACCTCGAACAGGCCGTCCTGCGGGCGGTCGATCAGCAACTGGCTCAGGTCGTTCGGGGTCATCGGCTGTCTCCTGCGGCGTGGGGAGCGGGCTGCCGGACGCAGCGCGCGCTGTGGGCGTGATTGTGCCATGGCCGCCTGCGCCGGTTGAGCGGTCGTTCACCGCGCCCGGCGCCGGGCGGGTTGCGCGCTAGAATCGCCGACCTTTTACGCGGGACCTGCCCGATGACGCTGCTGTGGATCGTCCTTTTCACGCTGCTGGGCGGTGTCGCCAGTGCCGGCGCCGCCGGCGCGCTGCTGCTGGTGCCGGACCGGCTGCGCGAGCGGCTGATGCCGTCGCTGGTCGGTTATGCGGTCGGCGCCATGCTGGCGGCGGCGTTCCTGGGGCTGCTGCCGGAGGCGTTCGAGTACCCCGGTGCGGCGCCGGGGCGGATTACGGCCGTACTGCTGGGCGGCATCCTGCTGTTTTTCGTGCTGGAAAAATTCGTGCTGTGGCGGCACTGTCACACCGATACGTGCGCGGCGCACGGCAGTCACGCGCCACTCAGCACGGCGCGGCCGTGGCGGGCGGCCGGCACGCTGGTGTTGATCGGCGACAGCGTGCACAACCTGATCGACGGCGTGCTGATCGCCGCCGCCTTCCTGACCGACCCGCATCTTGGCGTGCTCACCGCGCTGGCCATCGTGGCGCACGAAATTCCGCAGGAAATCGGCGACGTGGCGGTGCTGGTGCACAGCGGCTACTCGCCCGGGCGGGCGATGGTCTACAACCTGCTGACCAACGTGCCGACGCTGCTGGGCGGCGTGGTGGCCTATTTCGCCCTCGAATCCGCCCAAGGCACGCTGCCGTACGTGCTGACACTGGCGGCGGCCAGTTTCGTCTACATCGCCGTCGCCGACCTGATTCCAGACCTGCACCGGCGCCCGGAGCCGGCGGCCACCGCCTGGCAGGTGCTGCTGATCG
>NZ_JAQVGQ010000217.1 GCF_028696615.1 Immundisolibacter sp.
CACCCCAAGCAGGTGCTGGTGGCCGCCATGCGCAAACTCCTGCACCTCATCTGGGGCGTGCTCAAATCCGGACGCCCCTTCGACCCCGCCATGGGCTTGCCGTGACCGGGGCGAAGACAGTATCTGATTTATTCAGAGGTTCTGTGATTCTTTAGTGTATCGGTACCCAAACGTCGATTCTTGAGCGGAGCGACGCGGCGGGGTTTTCTTTTTACGCGGCCGGCGCGGCGCAGCCATCGGTCGGCTCGTGTCGGCCGACAGCGCATACTCGAGTCCCCATTTCCCGGACGCTGTACCGATGGACCTTGCCGCCGAGTTCGCCCTGTCGCCGGAGATCATCTACCTCAACCACGCCGCGGTGGCGCCGTGGCCGCGGCGCACGGCGGATGCCGTGGCGCGCTTTGCGGCCGAAAACGCCCGCGAGGGGGCGCGGCACTACCCGCGCTGGCTGGGCGTCGAGCAGCAGCTTCGCGAGCGGCTGGCGCGGTTGATCGGCGGCGCGCCGGCGGATGTGGCGCTGCTCAAGAACACGTCCGAGGCGATCTCGGTGGTCGCGTTCGGGTTTCCCTGGCAGGCCGGCGACAACGTGGTGCTGGCGGCCGAGGAGTTCCCGTCGAACCGCATTCCCTGGCAAGCGCTGTCGCGGCTGGGGGTGGAATGCCGGCTGGCGCATCTGACCGGCGCCGCCGATCCCGAACGGGCGCTGCTGGATTTGTTCGACCATCGAACGCGCGTGCTGGCGGTGTCGTCGGTGCAGTATGGCAACGGCCTGCGCATGGATTTGGAGCGCCTGGGCGCCGCTTGCCGCACGCGCGGGGTGGCGCTGTGCGTGGATGCCATCCAGAGCCTCGGCGCGCTGGCGTTCGACGTGGAGGCCGTGCAGGCGGATTTCGTGATGGCCGACGGCCACAAGTGGCTGTTGGGGCCGGAGGGACTGGCGCTGCTGTGGGTGCGCCCCGAGTGGCGCGAGCGTCTCGCGCTGTACCAGTACGGCTGGCACATGACGCGCGAGGCCGGCGATTTCGATGCCCTGGACTGGCGGCCGGCGGATGACGCGCGGCGTTTCGAGTGCGGCAGCCCGAACCTGCTGGGCGCCCACGGTCTGGAGGCGAGCCTGTCGTTGCTGCAAGAAATCGGCAGCGCGTCGGTGGCCGAGGCGGTGCTGGAGCGCAGCGGCTATCTCATGGACCGCATCGCCGCGCGCGGTGAGCTCGAGCTGCTGAGCGATGCGCGCCCCGGGCGCCGGTCCGGCATCGTCACCTTCCGCCACCGTGACATCGACACTGCCACGCTGCATCGCCGTTTGACCGAGGCCGGCGTGGTGTGCGCGCCGCGCGGTGGCGGGGTGCGGCTGTCGCCGCATTTCTACACGCCGCTCGAACAGCTCGATGTGGCGCTGGCGGCCATTCCCGCCTGAGCCGATGGTGCCGGGCAGGTAGAATGACCGGCCCTGTGCATCCTCGAGAATGAACACGCATGGAAGCCTTTCACGGCACCACCATCCTGTCCGTCCGGCGCAACGGCCGGGTGGTGCTGGGCGGCGACGGTCAGGTCACGCTCGGCAACATGGTCATGAAGCGCGGCGCGCGCAAGGTGCGCCGCCTGCACCACGGCAAGGTGCTGGCTGGTTTTGCCGGCGCCACGGCGGATGCCTTCACGCTGTTCGAGCTGTTCGACGCCAAGCTCGAAAAACACTCGGGTCATCTGGCCCGCGCAGCGGTGGAGCTGGCCAAGGATTGGCGTACCGACCGCCTGCTGCGGCGGCTCGAGGCCATGCTGGCGGTGGCCGACGCGGAAACCTCGCTGATCGTGTCCGGCAACGGCGACGTGCTGGAGCCCGAGGACGGCCTGATGGCGATCGGCTCCGGCGGTCCTTACGCGCAGGCGGCGGCACGCGCGCTGCTGGATCACTCGCCGCTCGAGGCGCGGCAGATCGTGGAAGCCGCGCTTGGCATCGCCGCCGACATCTGCATCTACACCAACCACTCGCTCACCATCGAGGAGCTCGGCGCCTGAGGCCCGCACTGCCCATGTCCATGACCCCGCGCGAAATCGTTCAGGAGCTCGACAAGCACATCGTCGGGCAGGATGCCGCCAAGCGCGCCGTGGCGATCGCGCTGCGCAACCGCTGGCGCCGCCAGCAGGTGGCAGATCCCCTGCGCGCCGAGATCACGCCCAAGAACATCCTCATGATCGGCCCGACCGGCGTCGGCAAGACCGAGATCGCGCGGCGTCTGGCGCGTCTTGCCGGGGCGCCGTTCCTGAAGGTGGAGGCGACCAAGTTCACCGAGGTGGGCTACGTGGGCCGCGATGTCGAGTCCATCGTGCGCGATCTGATGGACGTGGCGGTCAAGCAGACCCGCGAGCAGGAACTCGCCAAGGTACGCCACCGCGCCGAGGACGCCGCCGAGGAGCGCGTGCTGGACCTGTTGCTGCCGGGCTCGCGGGAAGGCGAGAGCTGGGCGGCCGGCGACGCTGCCACCGACACGCGCCAGAAGCTGCGCAAGCGCTTGCGCGAGGGCCAGCTCGACGACAAGCAGGTCGAGATCGAGGTCTCGCTGCCGCAGGTGGGGGTCGAGATCATGGCGCCGCCCGGCATGGAGGAACTCGCCCAGCAGCTGCAGGGCATGTTCCAGAACCTGGGCGGCCGGCGCACACGCCGCCGGCAGGTGCGCGTGGCCGAGGCGCTGCGGTTGCTGACCGACGAGGAGGCGGCCAAGTTCGTCAACGAGGACGACATCAAGCGCGCCGCGGTCGAGAACGCCGAGCAGAACGGCATCGTGTTCATCGACGAGATCGACAAGATCACCAGCCGCGGCGCCGAGCGCGGCGGCAGCGGCGGCGAGGTGTCGCGCGAGGGCGTGCAGCGCGACCTGCTGCCGCTGATCGAGGGCAGCACCGTCACCACCAAGTACGGGCAGGTGCGCACCGATCACATCCTGTTCATCGCGTCGGGCGCGTTTCACTTGAGCAAGCCCTCGGACCTGATCCCGGAACTGCAGGGCCGGCTGCCGATTCGCGTGGAGCTCGACTCGCTGCGCGTCGAGGACTTCGAGCGCATCCTCACCGACACCGACGCCGCGCTCACCGAGCAGGCGAGCGCGCTGCTGGCCACCGAGGGCGTGACGCTCAGCTTCGCGCCGGACGGCGTGCGGCGCCTGGCGCAGATCGCCTTCGAGGTCAACGAGCGTACCGAGAACATCGGCGCGCGGCGTCTGCATACGGTGATGGAGCGCCTGCTCGAGGATCTCTCTTTCACGGCCGCCGATCGCAGCGGCGAGCAGGTGACGGTGGATGCCGCCTACGTGGATCAGCGCCTTGCGGATCTCGCCGGCGATCAGGACCTCAGCCGCTACATCCTGTGATGTGACGCGTGGATGCGCCGGCGCCTGGGCCGGCATGCACCGGGGTACGGACGCGCAAGGCAGATCATGCCTCGCTGATCCGCCCTTGTATTGTTCCCCTGTAAGGCCGCAGGAGCGGCTGCAGCCGCGAATCTCCCAAAGCCCGAGCCAGCCGCGGCGGGCCGGCCTGTGTTTCGCGGCCCGGCGGGTTACGGCTGCGCCTGACCCGTCCTAGGGGTGCGCAGTGGGCGTTCGCGGCTGAAGCCGCTCCTGCGTATCTGCGCAGCGGCCGGCAGCCGGGTGGGGTGGACCGGCATGCTCACCGGCGGTGCCGCATCAGCACGCCGGGCCGGCCTGGGCCACGCCCAGATACGCGCAGTCGGCACCGACGAAGCGGGCCAGCGCGTCGACCAGCACGCCGTAGGGCGCGGCCTGCTCGCCCAGTTCCGTCAGCGCCGCGCCGAGGCCCGGCAGCCAGCGCGCCAGATGCCGGTCCAGAAAATCGGCCTGTGCGCGGCGGACGGCATCGGCGTTGGCCTGGGGCGCACCGGCTTCCAGGAACGTGAGGTAGTGCATGAACTCGACTTCGGTCAGCAGGTGATCCGGCCGCTCGCGCGCGCCGCCGGTGGAGAAATCGAGCCCGAAGTAGCGGTAAAAGCGCAGCAGCTCTTCCCACAGTTGCTGCTCGGGTGGCGCGCCGTCGTGGCGGGCTTCGAGCAGCGCGACCCGCGGGCGGCTCCCGATGGCGTCGAACAGCGCGGTGTGGGTCTGCCCCAGCGCACGCGCGTCGCGCAGCCCCGGCGCCACAAACGTGTAGCGGTAGGGCAGGGCGCGGGCGGTGTCGGCGAACGCCGCGTACAGCTCGCCGTCGGCCAGCGCCGCGCCGATGTCGCCCTGCGGGAA
>NZ_JAQVGQ010000218.1 GCF_028696615.1 Immundisolibacter sp.
GCCGTCAGCAGCAGCGCCATGGCGGCGACGAAACCCGGCGACTGCAGCTGAAAGCCCCAGCCGACCCCGCCGCCGGCGGCGCGCAGCGCCAGCAGCAGCCCCGCCAGCAGCCAGAAGCTCACCAGCACGCCGGCCAGAAACGCGAGGCCATGCCGGCGCACCCGGCCGGGATCGCCGTGCGCCAGCTGGATGAAACTCAGCACCTTCACCGACAGCACCGGGAACACGCACGGCATGAGGTTCAGGATCAGCCCGCCGAGCAGCGCCAGACCGGCGGCGAGCGCCAGCCCCATGCCGCCGGCCGCCGTTTTGGCGCGCGCCGTCACCGGCCGTCCGGCCGGCGGGGCCTGATCGAGCGCGCGTACCGGCACGTCCACCGCAATCGCTCGCACCCGTCCTGCGCCATCCCAGCCGCGCGCGTCCACCAGCACGCCGGTCAGGCGCTCCAGGGGCTGTGCGGTGGCGGTCAGCGTCAGGCGCAGCCGTCCGTCCACGCGCTCCTGCACCTGCCCGGCCGAGTGCCGGAACTGCCCTTCGCGGTCGGGGAAGAACCGCACGGCAGCGGAGCCGAGCGCGGCCGGCCAGCTCAGATACACGTGATCGCCGAACCGCGCCGCCTGCAGCGTCAGTTGCGGCCACTGCCGCGGCAGGCGTGCGCGGGCGGCGGCGATCGCGCGCTGGCCGGCCGGGTCGGGCTGGGCGCGCTCCAGCACCGGCAGCTCGAGCGCGAGCTCGGCCTGCTCGGGCAGGCACAAGTCCTTGCAGACGAGGTAGTGCACCCTGGCGGCCAATCTGACCGGGCCGGCGAGGTCCGGCGGCGGCGTCAGCGTCACCGGCAGCAGCACCTCGTCCTGGTAGCCGTAGGTCACCACCGGCGGCGGCGACACTTGCTCGGGGTACGGCCATTCGATGTCGCCGGCCGCAAAGCCGGCCGGCAACTGCCAGTCGATGCGCGGCGCCTGGCCGGAATCGCCGGGGTTGCGCCAGTAGATGTGCCAGCCGCGGTCGAGCTCGACGTTCACGCCGACGGAAAACGGCTGCCCCGGCAGCACGCCGCGCACGTCGGCGAGCAGGCTCAGGCGGGCGTGCGGGGCCGCGCCTTGCGCGGGCGTGAGGCCCGGCAGCAGCAGGCACAGCGCTGCCAGCAGCCAGCGCCACACGGCTTGCTGCTCAGCGGTCCACATGACCGAGATCGCGCCCGGGCGCGACGCGATCGCGCACGCGCTGCTTCAGTTCCTTGATGTCCGGGAACCGCCCCTCGGCGGCGCGTGACCAGACCGACAGCCCATCGACCGTGATTTCGAACACGCCGCCGCGGCCGGGGCGCAGCGCCACCTCGCCGAGCTCGTCCTCGAAGCTCGACAGCAGCTCCTGCGCCATCCAGGCGGCGCGCAGCAGCCAGCGGCATTGCGTGCAGTAGGTGATGGTGACGCGGTGCGTCATGGGGTTCGGGTATCCGCGCGCTGGTGAAACATTGCAATACCGTTGAACCGGATGCCGACAACGGCCTGATAATGACCGCCCCGCGGTTGGTCAGGAATTCCCGTGAGCACTTCAGGTAGCCATCGCACGCCGATTCTGGCGGTATTTTGCGACTTCGAAAACGTGGCGCTGGGCGTGCGCGACGCCAAGTATGACCAGTTCGACATCCGCAGGGTTCTCGAGCGCCTGCTGCTGAAGGGCCCGATCGTGGTCAAGAAGGCCTACTGCGACTGGGAGCGCTACAAGAAATTCAAGCCCGCCATGCACGAGGCGGCGTTCGAGATGATCGAAATCCCGCACCTGCGCCAGTCCGGCAAGAACTCGGCCGACATCCGCCTGGTGGTGGACGCGCTCGATCTCTGCTACACCAAAAGCCACGTCAACACCTTCGTGATCGTGTCCGGTGATTCGGACTTCTCGCCGCTGGTGTCGAAGCTGCGCGAGAACAACAAAGAGGTGATCGGCGTCGGCGTGGCCAGTTCGACGTCCGACCTGCTGATCGCCAACTGCGACGAATTCATCTACTACGACGACCTGGTGCGCGCCGAGGTGCCCAGGAAGCCCGCCCGCCGGCGCAGTGCCAAGCCGAAAGCAGAGCCGGCCAAGGCCGAGCCAGCCAGGATCGAACCGGCCACCGAGCCGGCACCGGTCGCCGCCGAGCCGGCCCCGGAAACGCCGGCCGAGGAGCCCAAGCGCAAACCCCGCGCGCGCGGTGGGCGGCGCAAGCGCGGCGAGACCGTCGCAGTCGCAGCCGACGCCACGGAAAGCCTGGTCGAGACCCTGCCCGTTGCCGAAGCGCCGGCCGAGCCCGAGTCGCCGGCGGGAGACGATGAGCAGTCGGCCGCCAGCCGTGCCGACAAGGGTCTGCGCCTGATCATGGAAACCGTCGCCGCGCTGGTCGAGGACCGCGGCGAGGAGCAGAAAATCTGGGGCTCGATGGTCAAGCAGACCCTGCGCCGGCGCCGGCCGGGCTTCAACGAGCGCTTCCACGGCTTTCGCAGTTTCAACGACATGCTGGAAGAGGCCGCCGCCCGCGGCTGGCTGACGCTCGAGCGCGACAGCAAGTCCGGCGGCTACATCGTGCACCCAGTGGAGGGCGGCTACGTGCCGCTGCCGACGCCGGACGCCGGTGAGGCGGAGGTCGAGACCGTCACCGATTGAAGCCGCCGCGCGGCGGCTCAAGCGGCTTGCCTCAGCCCGCCAGCGGCGGCGCCAGCAGCACGTACAGCACCGTGCTGGCGGTGAGTGCGGCGGTGAACAGCTCGGAATCGAGCCCGAAGCGCTCGCTGATGGCGATGCCGACCGCCACCGACGGCGCCATCGCCACCAGCAGCGTGGCGGCGCCAAGCTCGCCGCCAAGCCCCACCGCCCGCACCGCGAGCAATCCCACCGCACACCCGAGCCCGAGCCGGATCGCCAGCACCGGCGCCAGCACGTCCAGGCGCGCGAGTCCGCGCAGCGAAAACGTGCTGCCGACCACGAACAGCAGCATCGGTACCGTGGCCTGTCCCAGCACCACGAGGGTCTGCACCAGCCCGCGCGGCAACGCCAAGCCGCTGGTGTTGACTGCCAGCGCCGCCGCCGTGGCCCAGAACGGCGGCATGCGCAGCACCACCAGCGCGCTGCGCCAGCCGACTGCGGCGCCACCCAGCCAGGCCGCCAGCGCCACGCCGAGCGACCAGAACACCAGCACCGTGGCGAACATGTCGTACAGCAGCGGCACGCGGGCCGCGGACGCGCCGAGCAGCGCGTCGACCACCGGCAGTGCGGCACCAAGACCGTTGCCGAAGCTCGCCGCCAGAATCGCCGCGCCGGCCTGCGGGCGCGTCAGCCGTCCGGCGCGCAGCATGGCGCCGAACACCAGCACGCTGGCGCCAAGGCAGGCGGCGATCACCAGCAGCCCGGCCAGCGGCACGCGCAGCAGCGTGGTGTCCGGGTGCGCGGTCAGGAACACGCCCAGGATCATGGCCGGCGCCAGCAGGTTCACGATCAGGGAATTGAGCACCTGGCGCACCTGCCCGATCGGCAGGCCGCCTGGCTGCAGGTGCCGCCAGGCGGTGCCGGTGGCCAGGATCAGGATCGTCGGCAACAGGCGCTCGTACACGGCGGTCTGACCTCGCGGGCGCCGCCCCGACGGGCAGCGCGGCAATCGGGCAAGTCAAGCACGCGCCGATTCAGTCGGCGCCCGGCAGCGCGGTGCACGCCCGCGCGGCGTCCCATGAATCGACGGCTTACGCCGTGGATTCAGGCCGGGGCATCCGGCCTCGGGCGCAAGACACCGATAAAGCGGTTGCCTTCACACCGCTTCGATCGAAATGCCTTCCTGCGGCAGCGTGCGGCGCACCTGTTCCGCCTTGGCGCGGGTCGAGAACTTCAGCGCCATGTCGATCCACGGTACCCAGCACACCGGCTCGACACTGTTCAGGTAAGACTCGCGCTGTGTGGCCAGCCGCTCGCGCTCGAAAATCTGGCCGCTTTCCTGGTCCAGGAATTTGCCCTTGGAAAGGGTTTTCTTGGTTTTTTTGACGATCAGATAAGGCATTGGAGAATGTCAGGCGGACGAGGCGCGGTGCCGTCACGGCGTGGACAGACCAAAACACCCGACCGAATTCCTTGGGTGGGGCGGGAAATGGTGGCCAGGGGCGGAATCGAACCACCGACACGTGGATTTTCAGTCCACTGCTCTACCGACTGAGCTACCTGGCCGGGTGTGAAGCGCCGCGCCGTGTCGCCGGTGCCGGGGCACCGTGGCGCGGG
>NZ_JAQVGQ010000219.1 GCF_028696615.1 Immundisolibacter sp.
CGGTCGATCAGCGCCTGCGGGTCCACCGTGTTGCCCTTGGACTTGGACATCTTGGCGCCGTCCTTGAGCACCATGCCCTGCGTGAGCAGGCGCGTGAACGGCTCGCCGATCGAAATCAGCCCCTCGTCGCGCATCAGCTTGGTGAAAAAGCGCGCGTACAGCAGGTGAAGGATGGCGTGCTCGATGCCGCCGACGTACTGGTCCACCGGCAGCCAACGGTCGGCGCGCTCGTCCAGCATGGCGGTGTCGAGATCCGGGCAGGCAAAGCGCGCGAAGTACCACGACGACTCGAAGAACGTGTCAAACGTGTCCGTCTCGCGCCGCGCCGGGCGGCCGCACTCGGGGCAGGTGGTCTCGTAGAACTCCGGCATGCGCGCCAGCGGCGAGCCGCTGCCGTCCACCACCACGTCCTCGGGCAACACCACCGGCAGTTGATCGTCCGGCACCGGCACGGCGCCGCAGGCATCGCAGTGGATGACCGGGATCGGGCAGCCCCAGTAGCGCTGGCGCGACACGCCCCAGTCGCGCAGGCGGTACTGCACGCGCCGCGCGCCGAGGCCCCGCTGCTCGGCAAGATCGGCGATGGCGTCGAAGGCGGCCTGGAAGTCCAGCCCGTCGAAGTCAGCGGAGTTGATCAGCCGCCCCTTGTCGGTGAAGGCGGCGTTTTCGACCAGGCTCGCCGGGTCGCCGTCGAAACCTGCGGGCGCCACCACCGGCACGATCGGCAACCCGTACTGGCGGGCGAATTCCCAGTCGCGCTGGTCGTGGCCGGGCACCGCCATGATGGCGCCCTCGCCGTACTCCATCAGCACGAAGTTGGCCACCCACACCGGCAGCTCGGCGCCGGTCAGCGGATGGCGGGCGCGCAGACCCGTGTCGACGCCGCGCTTTTCCTGCGCCTGCAGCGCCGCCTCGGAGGTTTCGCGCGGCTTGAGGTTCTCGATGGCCGCGGCGAGCCGGGGATCGGCCGCCGCCACCTGCTGCGCCAGCGGGTGCTCGGCGGCCACCGCCATGTAGGTGACGCCGAACAGCGTGTCCGGCCGCGTGGTGAACACCTTCAGCGCCCCGTAGCCCGGCACCTCGAAGCTGAGCTCCATGCCCACCGAGCGGCCGATCCAGTTGCGCTGCATGGTCTTGACCGGCTCCGGCCACTCCAGACCGTCCAGATCGCGCAGCAGCTCGTCGGCATAGGCGGTGATGCGCAGGAACCACTGCGGAATCTCGCGCCGCTCCACCAGCGCACCCGAGCGCCAGCCGCGGCCGTCGATCACCTGCTCGTTGGCCAGCACCGTCTGGTCGACCGGGTCCCAGTTGACCGCCGCCAGCTTGCGATAGGCGATGCCTTTCTTCAGTAGCCGCGTGAACAGCCACTGCTCCCAGCGGTAGTACTCCGGCCGGCAGGTGGCGATCTCGCGCCGCCAGTCGTAGGCGAAGCCCAGGCGCTGGAGCTGCCCGCGCATGTGGGCGATGTTGTCGTAGGTCCAGCGCGACGGCGCGATGCCGCGCTGGATGGCGGCGTTCTCGGCCGGCATGCCGAAGGCGTCCCAGCCCATCGGCTGCAGCACGCGCCGGCCCTGCATCATCTGGTAGCGCGCCAGCACGTCGCCGATGGTGTAGTTGCGCACATGCCCCATGTGCAGCGCCCCCGACGGGTACGGGAACATCGACAGGCAGTAGAACTTCTCGCCCGGCCCGTCGTCGGCGGCGGCGAAGGCGTCGTGCTGCTGCCACCAGGCCTGGGCCTGGGCCTCCACCGCGGCGGCGTCGTACTGGCGATTCATCGGGGGCGAAAATCCGGCTAAAAAAGACCGTCGATTATAGCCGCCGGCCGCGCCCGGCCCGTGGCACCGGCGCGCGGCGCCGTTGGCGTGCCCGCCGGCCGGGCCCTACAATCCAACCGTTCGGTCGGTGCCCGGGGCGGCGTCCGCCCGCGCACACGCCATCCGCACCAACAACCCACGCGCAGGAGAACCGCATGAGCAAGGGGGTCATTTTCGTTTCCACGGACTGGATTTCGGACGTGCTGGCCGACGCACTCGGCAAGCTCGACTGCGAAATCATCCGCGGCCCGGCCGCCACCGGCCCGGGCTTCACCGTCTACGACCCGGCCGACTACGAGCGGCTGTTCGGCCGCGCCGACGTGATCGTGGCCAGCCCCATCACCAAGATCGACCGCGCCATCATGCTGGCGGCGCCGCGCCTGCGCGCCATCATGTCGCCGGTGATCGGCGTCGAGAGCATAGACGTCGACGCCGCCACCGAGCTCGGCATCATCGTCGGCCACGGCGCCACGCCCGAGAACTTCCTTGGTATGTCCGAGGCCACGGTGCTGTTCATCGCGGCGCTGGCCATGCAGCTGCCGTTCAAGCAGCGCCTGCTGGCACAAAACCTGCCCCGGCCGCGCGAACTGACCGCGCGCAGCGTGCGCGGGCGCACCATCGGCCTGGTGGGCATGGGCCGCATCGCGCGCGGCGTGGTCGATCGCCTGCAGGGCTGGGAGACCGAAATCCTCTATTTCGACCCCTACGTGCCGCAGGACAAGGCCCCGGCCGGCACCAAGAAGGTGGAGCTCGACGAGCTGCTCCGGCGCTCGGACTTCGTGAGCCTGCACGTGACGGTGACCGACGAGACGCGCGCCATGATCGGCGAGCGCGAGCTGCGCCTGATGAAGCCGACCGCCTACCTGGTCAACACCGCGCGCGGTGCGGCCGTGGACGAGGCGGCGCTGTACCGGGTGCTCAAGGAAGGCGCCATCGCCGGCGCGGCGCTCGATGCCTTCGTGCAGGAACCGCTGCCCATGGACAGCCCGCTGCGCGAGTTCGTGGGCTCGGACAACGTCATCCTGACGCCGCACATCATCGGCCACACCAAGGACGTGATGGACTCACTGCCGGTGGCGGCGCTCGAGAACGTGAGCCGCGTGCTGCGCGGCGAGCCGCCGCTGTACACCAAGAACCCGGAAGTGATCGAGCGCTGGAAGGCGCGCCTGGCCAAGCTCGGCTGACCGCCACCGCCCCTGCCGAGAAAGCCCCCGGTCGGCGACCGGGGGCTTTTTTGTTGTGCGCAGACCTTTTCTGACACACTCGCGGCGCATGTCCCGCTTGACCGTTTTCTTCTGCGACCTGCCGCCCGCCGGCCTGCGCGCGCTGCCTGGCCTGCCGCCGCCCGCGCCGGACGGCCCCGCCAATGTCTGCGCGCTGTTCGGGCTGCACGGCCCCGCCGCGCCGCTGGCGGCCATCACCTACACCCACGATTTCGGCACCCCGCCGCCGGGCTGGTGCGCGCGCCTGGACCCAGTCTGTTTGCTGCCGGCCGGCGCCACGCTGCGCCTGCTGCCGCTCGAGCGCTCGCCGCTCGGAGAGGCCGACGCGCGGGCGCTGTTCGAGCGCGTCAGCAGCGCCGGCGTGATCCCGCAGGTCACCTGGCGCTACGCGGCGCCGCTGCGCTGGTACCTGCTCGGCGATGACGCGCCGGACCTCACCACCTGCCCGCCGGGCGCGCTGCCGGCCGGTGACGTGGCGGCCGGCCAGCCGCGCGGGCGTGATGCGCCGCGCTGGCAGGCGTGGCTGAACGAGCTGCAGATGCTGCTGTTCGACGCGCCGGTCAACCAGGCCCGCGAGGCGCGCGACCTGCCGCCCGCCAATGCCCTTTGGCTGTGGGGCGGTGGCCGCACGCCAGCGCTCGGGTCGGCGCCGTTCAACGCTGTGTGGACCGATCAGCCGCTGGTCGGCGGCCTGGCGCGGCTGGCCGGCTGCCGGCTGCACGCATTGCCGTCATCGCCGCAGGCCTGGCTGGCGGCAGCGCCGGCCGGTCACGGCTTGCTGGCACTTGGCGCCGAGGCGCTCGAAACCGGCACCGCCGCGGCCTGGCTCGGCGCACTGCAGGCGGCGCTCGACGCCGGCCGGCTCGAGTCGGTCACGCTGCTGGCCGCCGGTGCGCGCGTCGACCTGCGCCGCCGCGGCCTGCTGGCGCGACTGCGGGCGCGCCTGCGCCGGGCGCCATGACGCTGCGCTTTGGCCAGCCGATCGAGCGCCGCCCGGCGCCCGCGCCCGGGCTCGCGGCGGCGCTCGAACGTGAGCTCGGCTGCGCCGTGCTGGCGCGGCTGTATGCGGCGCGCGGCGTGGCGGCGCACGAGATCGACTACTCGCCCAAGCGCCTGCTGGTGGTGGCCGACTACGACGCCGACGGCGCCACCGGCTGCGCACTCGCCGTGCGCGGCCTGCGCGCGCTCGGCGC
>NZ_JAQVGQ010000028.1:0-6385 GCF_028696615.1 Immundisolibacter sp.
TGGCGGGTGGCGATGCGCAGCGGATTCATCGGCGGGGCGGGTGGTGCGGACTGGTGGGCAGTCTAGCAGGCGCCCGCGCGCCGGTCGGTCGGCGCCGCGCCGGCAGGCCGGTGCTGGTCTCGCCGCCGGCCGCGCCGCACAATGGCGCGCCCTGTGGCCGCGGTGTTTCTCATGTCCTGGCTCACCGATCAACTCGCCTGCCTGCCGTCGCGGCTGCTGCCGCAGCAGGCGGCCTCGCGCCTGGTCTACCAGCTGGCGCGTTCGCGCCGGCCGTGGCTGAAGCAGGCGCTGATCAACGGCTTGATCCGCGCCTGTGGCGTCGATCTGTCCGACGCGGCCGAGCCCGATCCGCGCGTGTATCCGGATTTCGTGAGCTTTTTCACCCGCGCGCTGCGCGACGGTGCGCGGCCTCTGGCGGGCGACGAGCACACCCTGGTGAGCCCGGCCGACGGCACGCTGAGCGCGTTCGGCAGCATTGCCGGCGACACGCTGCTGCAGGCCAAGGGCCGCACCTTTACCGCGGCCGAGCTGCTGGGCGGTGATTTCGCGCTGGCGGATGAATTTACCGACGGCAGCTTCGCCACCGTTTACCTGGCGCCGCGCGACTATCATCGCGTGCACATGCCGCTCACCGGCACGCTGCGCAGCATGACGCACGTGCCGGGACGCCTGTTCTCGGTGCAAGGCGCCACCGCGCGCGGCATCGACCGGCTGTACGCCCGCAACGAGCGCCTGGTGTGCGTGTTCGATACCGTCCACGGGCCGCTGGCGGTGGTGCTGGTGGGTGCGCTTTTGGTGTCGAGCATCAGCACCGTGTGGGCGGGCGAGGTCAACCCGCCCGGCGCGCGTGCCGCCCTGTGGCGCAGGACCTACCCGGCTGCCGGCGAGGGCAGCGTGCACCTCGCCCGCGGCGCCGAGCTCGGCCATTTCGCGATGGGCTCGACGGTGATCCTGCTGTTGCCGCCAGGCGGGTTTGCCTGGGCCGATGGTCTGTACGGCGGCATCAGGCTGCGCTGCGGGCAGGCGCTGGGCAGGTGGCCCGCAAGGAACGGATGAATCACCGTTTCCCTACTGGCAGCGGGCCGCGCAGTTGCCGCAGCACGGTGCGCAGGTAGGGGCCGGTATGGCCTTCGACGGCGGCGGGCAGCGCGGTCCAAGGCAAGCCGGGATGCCGGTGGTGGGTGCCGTGCAGGTTGGCGTTGAGCACCAGCCGGGCGAGTGGGCGGGCAAGGCGCAGGTCATGGCCGGAAACGCGCACCCCGGCGGCGGTGGCGTAGTGGTAGGCGTTGTCCAAAAACGACACCAGCAGGCCACGCCCGGCCAGCACCGCTAGTAGCCACGGCCAGGCGTCGCCGTACAGCGCCGCTGCAGCGGCATACAGCACGATGATGCTCGCGGCGTCGTGGCGCATTTGCCGCAAGCGGCGCTCGGCCAGCAGGTGGTGCTCCAGCAGGCGCTGCAGGGTTGGCGCCTCGGTCCCGCCTTTGTGGCGCGCAATGCGCCCCAGTAGCGCTCGCAGTGGTCGGTCGGGCAGCAGCACCAGCAGGTTGCCGAGCAGTTCGGCCACGTACAGCCCCTGCAGCAGCCCCCAGTAGTAGCACAGCCAAACCGCCGGCCGGCGCTGGCCGGGTTCGTACAGATCGGGTCGGTCGACCTCGCTGCGATTGAAGCGATGGTGTAGCAGGTGACCGCAGCGCAGCAGCTGCAAGGGCGCGCCGAACACGATGCCGAGCAGGCGACCAGCGCACTCGTTCAGGCCGGAGTGGCGGTGCAGCAGGCCGTGCACGGCTTCGTGGATCAGCGCCCAGTGGCCGGGCGTGGCCAGCACCGGCACGAGCAGGGTCCAGGTCCACACGGCGTCGCGGTGGATCAGCAGCGGCGCGCCGACGAGCGCGTAAGTGCCGATCAGCAGCGCGGCGCCAGCCAGCGTGAGGTTGAGTCGCCCCGGAATGGGGCTGCGGCGTCGCGCCGCGGGTGCTCCAAAGATGGCCATGCCCATCAGCATGGCGCGCCGCCCGTGACGGTTTCGTGGCAGGCGGGCGTAGACGGCTGCCGGTCAAGGCGGAGGCCCCGCAACGTGCCGAACCGGCGATAGGCGGAAAAAGCCGGCCATGGCATGCTTTGACCGGGACGCGCGGCGCCGGCGGTTTTGCGTCGAGCCGGCGTCCCCGCGGCCCGTGCCGGGCACACGACACACGACCGCTGGCGGGCCAGGGCCACGCCACGGCAGCAGGAGGAGATTCCGATGCGCGAGATGCTGTTCCAGGGCGCGCTGGTGTTCATCATGTTCGGCCTGGGCATGGAGCTGACGGTGGCCGATTTCACGCGCCTGGCGCGGATGCCCAAACCCGTGCTGGTGGGACTGCTGGGGCATATGTTCATCCTGCCGGCGGTGGCGCTGGCGATGATCGGTGTGTTTCCGATGCCGGCGGCGTTCGCGCTCGGCTTGCTGGTGGTCGCCGCCTGTCCGGGCGGGGCGGTGTCGAACCTGTGGACGCACCAGGCGCGTGGCGACGTGGCACTTGCGGTGACGCTGACGGCGCTGTCCGCCGCCGTGGCGGTGGTGTGGGTGCCGGTGCTGCTGAATCTGGCGGTGAGCTACCTGCTGGGCGAGAGCGCCGACATTCGTCTGCCGCTCGGCCCGACCATGGTCCACATCGCCATCCTCACGGTGTTGCCGGTGTCGGCCGGTATGGCGATACGGCGCCTGGCGCCGGCGTTTGCGCAGCGCATGGATCGACCGATGCGGTTGCTGTCGCTGCTGTTTCTGGTGCTGATCGTGGTGGCGATCCTGGTGCGCGGACGGGGCGAGTTCGTGCACCTCATGGCCACCGCCGGGCCGGCGGTGCTGCTCTACAACTTTCTGGTCATGGCGGCCGGGCTGGTGTTGGCGCGCCTGGCGCGTCTCGCGCCGCGGCAGGTCATCACCATCCCGATCGAGGTCGGCATCCAGAACGTCATCATGGCCGCCACGCTGGCCACCGCGCCGCAGTTCCTGAACCGCCCAGAGGCCGGCCTGGTGCCGAGCATCTACGGCTTCACCATGACCTTCATGGCGATTGCCTGGCTGCTGGTGATTCGTTTCGTGCCCGGTGTGCTGGGGCGCGAGCCGGCGCCGGTCGTGGAGCCGGTGCGGGCGTAGGCGCAGGAGGCCCGGTCAGACCTGCAGCGTGAACGGATTGAAGTCGGTCTGGTCGTCGAAATAGTCTTCGTGCTCGGCCCGTTTGAGGGCGTTCACCACCCGATACGTCACCGGCGTGGCGACGATCTCCCAGCTCACCTTGATGCAGTAATTGGCGGCCATGACGCTCAGCAGGATGTGGTTCTCCCACACGCCGAAGAAGGCGAGCGGGTAGAACACCAGCGTGTCGGCGGCCTCGCCGACCAGGGTGGAGCCGATGGTGCGGCTCCACAGATAGCGGCCGCGGGTGAGTACCTTCATGCGCGCCAGCGTGAAGGAATTCAAAATCTCGCCGCACCAGTAGCCGAGCAGCGAGGCCAGCGCCACGCGCCAGGTGGAGCCGTAAGCCGCTTCGATCACCGCCTGCCCGGTCCAGCCGTCGGCCGGCGGCAGGTGCACCACCACCGCACTCATCACGGCGGCGAAGGCCAGCGCCCCGAAGCCGGCCCACACCACCCGCCGCGAGCGGGCATAGCCGTATACCTCGGTCAGCAGGTCGCCGAACAGGTAGCTGAGCGGAAAAAACAGGTTGCCGGCGCTGAAGGTGAGCCCGCCGACCTGCGTGACCTTGCTCACGCCGATCAGGTTGGCGCATAGCAGCACGCACACGAACGCCGCCATCACCAGGTCGAAATAACGATAGTTGCGCCGCGTGGTGGGGGCGGACATGGGTGGTCCTCGCGGGGGGCGATGGGGTCGAGGCGGCGGCGATGCTAGCACGCAGCGCCGCGCCGTTTTCGGGTTTGTCAAGGTTCGGTCACGGATCGGTCACCGCCCGGTCATGGCGCATTCTCAGCATGCGCGGTGCTTTCAGTCCGAAAGCGTCACCGGCTTGTGTGCACCGATGCGCGAACCGGCCCTGTTGCTGTCCCGTCCCGCCGGCATCGCCGGCCTGTTCGCGGCGCCGATGTTGGCCGTCGCCGACCGGCTGACCGGGCTCAAACGCCTGGATGGCTTGTACCAGCGCACGCGGCGGCAGACCGGCGAGGGCGATTTCCTGGACCGTGCCCTCGCCACGCTTGGCGTGCGCCTCGAACTGGACGCGCAGCGCCTGCAACAGGTGCCGGACCGCGGTCCGCTGCTGATCGTGTCGAACCATCCGTTCGGCGGCGTGGAGGGGATGGCGCTGGCGCAGGCGCTGCGCCGGCGGCGGCCGGACCTGCGGATTCTGGCCAATCACCTGCTCGGCCGGATTCCGGAGCTGGACCCGCTGATGATCCACATCGATCCGTTCGGCGGTGCCGTGGCGGCGCGCCGAAACCGCGCACCGTTGCGTCGGGCGCTGGCCTGGCTGCAGGACGGCGGCGCGCTGCTGGTGTTCCCGGCCGGCGCGGTGTCGCACTGGCACCTTCGCCAGCGCGCCGTGATCGACCCGCCGTGGCGGCCCACCGTGGCCTGGCTGGCGCGGCGCAGCCGGGCTGGCGTGTTGCCGGTGTTCGTCGGTGGCCGCAACGGCGCGCTGTTCCAGCTGGCCGGCCTGGTGTCGCCACAGCTGCGCACGGCGCTGCTGGTGCGCGAGCTGCTGCACAGTCATCGGCGCCCGCTGCGCGCCGAGCTCGGCCGGCCGATCAGTGCGGCCGAGCTCGATGCTCTGGGCGAGGATGCCGAATGTACTGCCTGGCTGCGCCTGAAGGTGTATGCGTTGGCACGCCTGCAGAGCGAACGAGCTGCTGCGGCCGGCGCCACGGCGGCGTTGCCGGCGGTGGTCGCCGCGCAGCCAGCAGGTCGGCTGGCGGCCGAGGTGGCGGCGCTGCCGGCCACGAGCTGCCTGCTGCGGCAAGGCGATTTCGAGGTCTATCTGACCGCCGCCGAGCAGATTCCAAGCGTGTTGCAAGAAATCGGCCGGCTGCGGGAACTCACCTTTCGCGCCGCCGGCGAGGGCAGCGGGCGGCCGATCGATCTGGACCGGTTCGACACCCACTACCAGCACCTGTGGCTATGGGATCGCGCCGGCCAGCGCGTGGCGGGCGCCTACCGGCTGGCGCCCATCGACCGCGTGTTGGCGGCGCACGGACGGCGTGGCTTGTACGTGGCGAGCCTGTTCCGCTTCCGGCGCGCGGCCTGGCAGGTGCTCGGCGATGCGGTAGAGCTCGGCCGCTCGTTCGTGACCGCCGACTATCAGCGCGATTTTCAGCCGCTGCTGCTGCTGTGGCAGGGCATCGGCCGCTACCTGGTGGCCAACCCGCAGTACACCCGTCTGCTGGGGCCGGTCAGCGTGGCGCGCAGTTACAGCGACCAGTCGCGCCACCTGATGGCGCAGTATCTGGGGCGCTATTGCAGTAATGCGCAGTTGGCGGGTGCGGTGCGCGGCAATTTTCGCCCGCGCCCGTTGCTGGCCGAAGAACTGTCCGCGGCCACCCGCGAGCGGCTGCTGCGCGACGCCGATGCGGTGGCGAGTCTGGTATCGGCCATCGAGGACGACGGCAAGGGCCTGCCGGTGCTGTTGCGCCATTACCTGAAGCTGAGCGGCGAAGTGCTGGCCTGGAACGTGGACCGGGACTTCGGCGAGGTGCTCGACGCGCTGTTGCTGGTGGACCTGCGCCGTGCCGATCCCCGCCTGTTGCGCCGCTACATGGGAGCCGACGGTGCGGCCGCTTTCCTGGCCCGCCATGCGCCGCCGGCGGCGGCCTGAGAGCTTGTGAATCTTTCAAGCTCCGAGGCCGGCCAGGGATGGCCGGTGGCGAATCGAGCCCGCCAGGGCTTGATTCGTGTGAGTACATCCCGACCGCTACTCAAAGCGGGGTCGTCGGATCCGTTCCACCTTACGTGTACGGGCTCGGGCCAGCGGCCACCGCCTCGGATACTGTTCGAACTGACGATCAGGGTGATGGCGGGCGGCTCATCTGATTCACAGGTTCAAAGACCTCAGCGCTTCCTCAGCCTGCCCGGCCATCGCTGCGGGGATCAGCCGCAGAACGCTCCCCCAGGGGAAGGGGGGCGTCAAGACGTAAGCGTTTCCTTAAGCTGCGAGGCGGGGTTTAAAGCCCCCGTCGTCGAACACCAGCGTGGCCGGCTTGTCGTGCACGGTGGTTTCCAGCACCACGCCGCGGCCCCACAGGCGATACAGGTAGCCGAGCGTCTTCTCGGCCTGGCCGAGCTCCAGCTCCCGGCCGTCGTAGGCGTGCGTGAGGTGCAGCCGGCGCGCGCCGTCGTGGTCGGCATCGTCGATGCGGATGACCGGAAACGCCGCCATGCCGACGCTGG